>CAZPDU010000196.1:0-2032 GCA_964585405.1 uncultured Thermodesulfobacteriaceae bacterium
TTGAGACCCTGGAAGAATTAAACCGCCCTCGAATATAATACTTGACCGATGTTAACAACTGGCTCTATAATTTCTATAATATTATCTTAAAAAAGACTATAAACATCTTATCTTGACAAGCACTGGATGGCCTCTTGATGCGACAAATTATGGTCTTTATCCTCTTCAGCCTTATGGCCTTGGCTCCACTGGTCTATGGCGGGTTTTGGGACAGCGCCCTTGAGACTGTAAAAGATGTAACCGGTTCCGAACAAGCCGGAAAGGCCGCTGGGCCACAGGATAGCCTCACTGATCAGGATATCTTGACCGGGCTTCGGGAGGCCCTAAATCTCGGTGTGCAAAGGTCAGTGGAAAGGGCCTCCGCGCCCGGAGGTTTTATGGAAAATCCAGTCATTCATATACCGTTGCCAGGCCCTTTTCAAAATGTCGCTGCGACCTTGAGAGGGCTCGGACTTGGTTCTCAGACCGACGCCTTTGAGCGAACCATGAATCATGCCGCAGAAAGGGCCTCAGGAGAAGCACTTCCCATTCTGGTTCAGGCAGTAAAAGATCTAAGTTTTGAAGATGCCCGTCGTTTATGGAAAAGCGGAGGCACTTCAGCTACAGACTATTTCCGTGATAAGACCTGGCAACCACTCAGCGAAAGATTCCGGCCCATAGTTCATGATACCTCCCAGACGGTGGGTGTAACCCAAGCTTACCAGTCTCTTGTGGACTATCCGGCTGTAAAACCCCTGATAGCAGGCACAAACCTCGATCTGGACCACTATGTAACCCACAAGACCCTTGACGGGCTTTTCACGTTGCTGGGAGAAGAGGAAAAGAAAATACGCACCAACCCGGCAGCCCGGACTACGGACATCCTGAAAAAAGTATTCGGTCTGTGATGGCCTGGCATATCCGAAAAGAAATTTTAAAATAGAAAATAGCCTGATGGAAATGTTTTGTAAAAATATCACCATGAAAGAGGAATTTAAGGCATGGAAACAAATTTAGGTAATATTTTGGATACATTGACGATCTGGGTTACTCAATACTCAGTAAAACTTTTGGGAGCAGTACTCATCTTCATCGTAGGACGCTGGATTTCCCAACGTTTATCAAGGCTATCGGGGAGACTTCTTGAAAAAAATAGTGTAGACGTGACATTAATCAAATTTGCGGAAAATGTGATCTATTATTCCCTAATCGTAGTGGTAATTATAGCCGCACTTGGTCAACTCGGCATTAACACGACGTCTTTTCTAACTATAGTAGGTGCAGCCGGTCTTGCCATCGGCCTGGCTCTCAAGGATTCTCTTTCCAATTTCGCCGCAGGAGTCATGCTCATTCTCTTTAGACCATTTCGAGTGGGAGATTATGTGGAGGCAGGAGGAGTCAACGGGACGGTTAAAGGCATTACTCTGTTCAATACAGTTCTACATACCCCGGACAACCAGGTTATAATCGTGCCAAACGGAATGATTACCAGCAACGTTATCACCAATGTCACAGCCAATGACACTCGACGGGTCGATCTTGTAATAGGTATCAGCTATGAAGATGAAATTACCAAGGCCAAAGAAATTTTGAGTGGCCTTATTAATGCGGATAAAAAAATTCTGGCCGATCCCGCTCCGCAAATAGCAGTTTCAGAACTGGCAGATAGCAGTGTTAACCTTGTAGTTCGTCCCTGGGTAAAGTCTGAAGATTACTGGAGTGTATATTTTGATTTGAATGAAAATATTAAAATCACTTTTGACAAAGAAGGAATTAGCATTCCCTACCCGCAACAGGACGTCCATATTATTGCTGAAACTGAAAAGCGACAGAGGAAGCTTGAGAATTTAATAATTCTATTTAATAGACCTGTTCTCTGCGGCAGACGGCAATATGGATGACGACAGAATAGTGAAATTTTTGCTTATTTTGAAGTCCTAAAGTTAAACCACAAGGTTCTTCTCCCGATTAGTTGGCGAAAGCCTGGTAAATTTTCAGTGTAAAGTAGCGTAAATCGTGAAAACCATATGCTTTACGTTTAATGACTTTGATT
>CAZPDU010000197.1:0-11358 GCA_964585405.1 uncultured Thermodesulfobacteriaceae bacterium
TTCACCCGCTCCATTCTGCTGGCACAAGGCGGCTTCGATACCTTCCTCAAGGCTGACGTTGAGCAGAAGTCCAAGATCCTCGAGCAGATCACTGGTACCGAAATCTATTCAGAAATCTCACGGCGCGTTCATGAGCGCCAGCGTGATGAGCGGGAAAAATTAAACATCCTGAACGCCGAAACATCCGGCATCGTGATTCTCGAGCCCGAACAGGAAAAGGAAATTCAGGACGACCTTGCGACCAAGCAGAAACAGGAGACTGAGCTTGCCGGTAAATCAACCGAAACAGGCAAGGCCATCACATGGCTGACCAATATTGAGAACCTGAAAAAGGAGATCCTCAGCCTTACGGATGACGCCGCCAAACTGAAGACAGATACCGAAGCCTTCAAACCGGAACGGGCCAAACTTGAACTTGCTACCAAGGCCGCGTCTCTGGACGGAACATACGTAAGCGTAACATCCCTACGCAAGCAGCAAGCCGACGATCAGGCTGCTTTAAAAACGGATGAAGCCGCACTTCCTGAGCTTGAATCATCTGCAAACACACAAACAGAGGCTCTCAAAGCTGCTGAACAGCTCACCCTCAAATCTAAAGAGGAGCTGAAAACGGCAGCCCCGTTGATCCTGAAAATCCGGTCACTTGATCAAAAAAATACTGAACAAACAAAGGCGGTATTGGAAGGCACTGATGCCTGTACCAAGGAAGCCGGAAAGATTGAGACCAACAAACAGGCCCGGGTGAAGGAACAGGAAAAACGGATTGCTGCTGAGAAAACGTTGGAGGCAGCAGAGCTGTACCTCAAAGAGAATGCGCAGGATGAATGGCTGATTGGCGGACTGGCCGGTATTGAAGAACAATTCGGCAGCCTGCTCGCCAAACAACAGAAACTCACCCAGAAAGAAACAGCTCTTACAAATGCCGATAAGGCCGTAACAGATGCCGCAAAGAAACTGGAGACTGCTTCCAAGCAATGTGGGCTCAAAAAACAGGAGCTGGAGACGGCTGGTAAAAATCTACAGCAAGGCAAGGATGCTCTAAGCGAATTACTGGGCGACAAACTGCTCCGGGAATATCGCACCGAGAAGGAAACCTTGCTCCGTGAAATGGCTTTCATCAGGAAAATCGAGGAGCTTGAAGACCACCGGGCCAAGCTGGAAGACGGCAAGCCCTGTCCACTCTGTGGCTCAAACGACCATCCCTTTGCCGAGGGCAATGTTCCGGTTCCCGATGAGATCGAACAAAAGATCGAATCTCTGACCAAGCTGATCGACAAGGCAGACGAACGGGAAGCCACTATCAAACAACTGGAACAGGTTGAAACCACTGCTCGTAAAAGCCTGAATGACAGCGAGAAGCTGGAAACCGAAGCGGCCAATGACAAGAAGGCCGCAGAAAAAACGCTCGCTGAATTGAAGGATACTCTCACGAAGCTTCGGACCGGCTTTAATGAACTCAAGCTGGCGGTTTCAGGGAAACTCCAGCCACTTGGCATTAATGAAAAACCGGATGCAGAGGTTGAGGCGCTGCTCGAATCCCTCAAATCAAGACTGAAGGCATGGCAGGAACAGGTAAAACAAAAGGCCGCCATCGAAAAACAGATTGCCGACATCGACAGCGAAATGAAGCGTCTGGATGCCGTGATTGATACGCAGGTCAAGGCTCTGACTGAAAAACAGGAAACTCTGGAACGACTCAAAAAGGAACTGGCCGACGGAACGGAAGAGCGGAAGCAATTGTATGGCGACAAAAAGCCTGAAGATGAAGAAGACCGACTGAACAAAGCCATTGCCGATGCCGAAAAGGCCGAGAAGAAAGCCAGAGACCTGAACACCGAGCTGCAGCAGAAACTGACAACGGCCAAGACCCATATTGACTCCCTGAAGAAACGCATTGAACAAAGAACACCTGAACTGCAAAAAGCGGAAATCAACTTCTCAGCCGCTCTGATTCCGGCAGGCTTTGCCGATGAGAAAGCCTTCCTCGAAGCCAGACTGTCACAGGAAGATCGGGAAACTTTATCTTTCCGGGCCAAGGAGCTCGATGATGCGGGAACAGAGCTCAAAGCCAAACAGAAAGATCGGGAGACACGTTTGGCCACGGAGACCGCCAAAAAGCTCACGGACAAGACGTTTGACGAACTGGAGCCGCAGTTCAAAGAATTCGAAGAATCCCTGAAAGAATTGCGCGATGTCGTTGCCGGTCTCAAACACAAGCTGAGCGAAAATGCGGCTGCCAAAGAACGGATAAAGGAAAAGCAGACCGCCATCGAGGCCCAGAAAAAAGAGTGTCATCGCTGGGAGAAGCTGCATGGTCTTATCGGTTCAGCTGACGGGAAAAAGTACCGTAACTTTGCACAGGGCCTGACCTTTGAATTGATGGTTTCCCATGCCAACCGACAGCTGGAAAAAATGACCGACCGCTATCTGCTGATCCGTGATGATCAGCAGCCGCTTGAACTGAATGTCATCGATAACTATCAGGCTGGTGAAATCCGCTCGACCAAGAACCTGTCAGGCGGTGAAAGCTTTATCGTCAGCCTGACGCTGGCATTGGGGCTGTCGAAAATGGCCAGCCGGAAAGTACGGGTGGACTCCCTGTTTTTGGATGAAGGCTTCGGCACCTTGGATGAAGAAGCTCTGGAGACCGCTCTGGAAACCTTATCCGGCCTGCAGCAGGACGGCAAGCTGATCGGAATCATCTCCCACGTATCTGCACTGAAAGAAAGAATCAGCACCCAGATAAATATCACACCAGTCTCCGGTGGCCGCAGCTCGCTGTCCGGCCCGGGTTGTACAAAGGTGGTTAAAAGTGAATAACAGGGAGAGATACTGATGGCAAAAAGGAGATACCTGACAAAATCCAGATTCAAGCTGGCAACAGAGTGCCCGACCAAGCTCTTCTACATCGGAAAAAGCGAGTACGCCAACCAGAACCTTGATGACAGTTTCCTTCTTGCGCTGGCCGATGGTGGCTTTCAGGTGGGCGGCCTGGCTAAATGTTATTTCCCCGGTGGTCATGATATCAAAACACTGGATTACGACGAGGCTCTCGCTGAAACCAACAGACTCCTGCAACTGGATCAGGTAACCATTTACGAAGCGGCAATAGCGACCGACACACTATTCATCCGTGCGGATATTCTGGTTAAAAACGGTAATCGTCTCAGCCTCTATGAAGTGAAAGCCAAATCCTTTGCTCCCGACGCTGAAGACCCGTTTGCCAATAAAAACGGGACGATCAAATCAGGCTGGAAGTCCTACCTCTACGATGTGGCCTTTCAGAAATATGTGATCAATCAGGCGCTGCCACAATATACCGTCTCTGCCCATTTCATGATGGCTGATAAATCTGCAACCTGCCCAACCGATGGACTTAACCAGAAGTTTCGGTTGGTGAAGGACGCCAATGGGCGAAAGTCAGTATCGGTATCAGAAACCCTGACTGACGCGGATCTGACACCGCCGATTCTCTGCAAGGTGAATGTTGATACCGAATGCGAGCAGATTTATGCCGGTACAGATGGCGGCAGTGATCAGTCCCTTAGCTTTGCACAGCGGGTTGATCTGTTTGCAGAGCACTATGCCTCGGATACCAAAATACCGTCACCTGTTTCAACCAACTGCTCCGGCTGCGAGTTCTATACAAAGAATGGCGAGGAAGAGTCCGGCTTGCAGAGCGGAAAGAAAGAATGCTGGAAAGCCAATCTGGGTTGGAAGGACGAGGATTTCGAGAGTCCAACCGTGCTCGATGTCTGGAACTTCAGAAAAAAGGCCAAGCTCATTGAGGCTGGCTGCATCAAAATGTCCGACCTTACCGAGGAGGATGTGGTTCCTAAGCCTGACAAAAAGCCGGGTATCTCTGCCAGCGAACGCCAGTGGCTTCAGATTGAGAAATTCCAGAACGGTGACACTTCGATCTGGCTGGATCAGGAAAGTCTGCAAAGCGAGATGAGCAGCTGGGTGTTTCCGCTCCATTTTATCGACTTTGAAACCACCATGGTGGCCATACCGTTTAATGCAGGTCGCAGACCTTACGAGGGGATCGCGTTTCAGTTTTCCCATCACATTGTTAACGAAGATGGCACCGTGGAGCATTTCGGTGAGTATTTGAATACAGAACAGGGAGCGTTTCCAAATTATGAATTTGTAAGAGCCCTGAAGGCTCAACTTGAAAATGACAACGGCAGCATCTTCCGCTACTCCAACCATGAAAACACGTTCCTCAACATGATTTACCGCCAGCTTCAGGCTGATCAGCGAGAAATTGAAGACCGGGAGGAATTGTGCGCGTTCATCAGGTCTATCACCCAAGCCGTGAAGGACTCTGTTGAGCAATGGACCGGCGAGCGCAACATGGTCGACATGTGGGAGATTGTTAAGCGCTACTATTACGACCCGGCCACCAATGGCTCCAACTCAATCAAACAGGTACTCCCGGCAATCCTGAACAGTTCGGCCTTTCTGCAGGATAAATATTCAAAGCCCATCTACGGCGCAACTGATGGAATTCCGAGTATCAACTTCAAAGACTGGCAGTGGATCAAAATCAAGGACGGGAAAGTCACCGACCCATATAAAATGCTGCCGAAGATGTTTCAGGATATCTCGGACAAAGATATGGGCATCTTGAGTGACGATGATGAGCTGCGGGATGGTGGTGCAGCCCTGACTGCTTATGCCCGGATGCAGTTTGAGGAAATGTCGGAATATGAGCGTGAGGAGATCCGGAAGGCTCTGCTCAAATATTGCGAACTCGATACCATGGCAATGGTCATGATTTATGAAGGTTGGAAGGACCTTCTGCAACAGGAACAACAAAACTGAAGGTACAAAAAATGTCAGCCAACCTGATCGAAACAACAGTCAACATCTCAAACACTGACTTGGCTTACATATTCGCTGAACAGCAGAATTAGCACGAGAGGAAAGAAGTAAACTTGGATAAAGGCAAATAATATGAACGTTCAAGACGCAGTCATACAGATATTGCAGGACGCTGGAAAGCCCCTCCATGCCAAAGAGATCGCCGAGCGGATTATGGAAGCTGGTCTGTGGATAGCAAAAGGTAAAACACAGGAGGCCACTGTCAGTGCCCGCCTGTATTCGGACATCAAAAAGCATAGGGACCAGTCGACCTTTGTGAAGGTTGCGCCTCAGACGTTCTTTCTTCGGGACACTCAGATTGTTGCTGTTTGCGATGCAAAGGAACCAGAACCCAAAGACGGGAGTACCTTGGCCAGCTCCAAGGATACGTATTCATTTCTGGATGCCGCAGAAAAGGTGCTGGACCAATTTGGTAATCGGAACTCCATGCATTACCGGGATATTACTGACAAAGCCCTTAATCAGGGATGGCTGA
Source organism: uncultured Thermodesulfobacteriaceae bacterium (assembly GCA_964585405.1). Lineage (GTDB taxonomy): Bacteria > Desulfobacterota > Dissulfuribacteria > Dissulfuribacterales > UBA3076 > UBA3076. The sequence goes on from CAZPDU010000197.1 coordinate 5,363, forward strand.
ATACTTCGGGTAAAACTCCGGAAGCGACTATGAACGCTCAATTGGTGACAGAGCTCAAACGGACAAAAGCCAGCGGTGAGCCCGGTCGATTTGTTCGCACATCACCCGGGTATTACAGCCTCGTCAAGTGGATGGGCACCGGCCTGCCGTATCAAATCTCCAAGCACAATCGAGAGATCAGGAAAAAACTGCTGTCACAACTGATGAATTTGAGCCCGGCTCAATTTGAAGAGCTCGTTGGACAACTGCTGGCCGAGATGGGCTTTGAAAGCATCGAGGTAACCAAGTACGGAGGCGACGGTGGCGTTGATGTCCGGGGCTCGTTGCTGATCAGTGATGTAGTGCGCATTAAAATGGCTGTTCAGGCAAAACGCTGGAAAGTCAATATTCAGAGTCCGACCATTCAACAGGTGCGTGGCAGCCTTGGTGCGCATGAACAGGGATTGATCATCACCACCAGCGACTTCAGCACCGGAGCCATTAAAGAGGCCAATCTGCCGGATAAAACTCCCGTGGGCCTTATGAGCGGTGAACAACTGGTCACGCTCCTGATGGAATACAACATAGGTGTCCGCCGCATGTCACATGACCTTTTCGAGCTGGAGGAACTGCTGATCACTGAAAAAGAGTATAAAGATGATGATAAATAAAGCAGAGGATAAAAGATGGATGAGCCAAAATCATTAGACAGTCTTTTCAAAGAAAAAATATTTCGAATTCCAGATTACCAGAGGGGCTATGCATGGCAAAAAAGCCAGCTGAAAGATTTCTGGGAAGATTTGATAAATCTATCTGGTAACCGCTCGCACTATACCGGTGTTCTTACGCTAAAGGAAGTAAGGAGCAATGAGATCGGTGACAGTGATAACGAGTATTGGCTTGTCGAAGATCATTCATACAAAATGTACCACATCGTTGATGGACAGCAGCGCCTCACTACTTTTGTGATATTTCTGCAGGCGTTCATCGACTTTATTAAGCAATTGGAAGATTACGTTGGCAAAGAAGATAGGGATATATACATCACTGACAGCCTAAATCTGGAGGCTGTAACCAGTAAATATCTATTCAAGGTCAAGCCGACCGGCGATCGCTACAGAACATATAAATTCGGCTATACGGTTGATAACCCCAGTTATGAATATCTCAGATACAGGATATTCAATGAGGATGGTGTTGGCTCAATCGAAGAAACCTTTTACACGCTAAATCTGAAAAATGCCAAGCGATACTTCTATGAGCAGCTTGAAGAGCTCTATTCAGAGAGTGGACTCGATGGACTTCATGAAATCTATAAAAAGCTCACCAAAAGGTTTCTGTTCAACGAATACGTGATTAAAGACGAGTTTGATGTGTTTGTCGCATTTGAAACCATGAATAACCGTGGCAAAAAACTGTCGGATTTAGAGTTGCTTAAAAACCGCCTTATTTATCTGACAACTCTCTACACTGATGATGAACTGGATACTGCTGAAAGACGTAGCCTAAGAGAGGCAATAAACAAAGCTTGGAAAGAGGTCTACTATCAGCTTGGTCGTAATGACAAACGGCCACTGAATGACGACGATTTCTTGAAGGCACACTGGATAATGTATTTCAAGTATTCCAGAAAACGGGGAAATGATTATATCAAGTTTCTTTTGGATGAGCAGTTCTCCCCCCAGAAGGTTCACAAAAAGGTAGAACGTGAAGTTGTGCTTGAATTGCCGGAGGAACAACGCACTGACTTTGAAATAGATGACACTGAAAACGAGAATGGCGAATCCGAAGAAACCTCGGTTGTTACGACAGCACTTTTGCGGCCGATCGAAATAAAAAAATATGTCAACAGTCTAAAAGAATCAGCGGTACACTGGTTCAACTCCCACTACCCGTATCTGGCAACTGAGCTGACCGCAGCAGAGCAGAATGCGATTGATCGCTTAAACAGGATTGGGATGGGGTATTTCCGCCCCTTGGTCATGTCTTTTTTCAAGAACGAGAAAGCACCGGCAAAAAGAATTGAATTTTTGGATCAGGTGGAGAGCTTCATCTTCGTTGTTTTTCGGTTATGTCAAGCTCGCAGGAATTATCGTGATAGCGAGTTCTACAACGCGGCTCGTGAATTTGATAAAGGCGAACTGAAACTGGAAGGAATCAAAGATAAACTGAAAACTTCTGCAGCATTCTGTTTCCGTGAGGATGGTTCGTTTAACGCAAAATACTTCTATGACTATTTGTACAAACGATTCAACAGCGGGGGAAGAAGCGGATACTACGGCTGGCATGGTCTGAGATACTTTTTGTATGAGTATGAGGTCAATCTGCTTTCCCAAAGCCGACAACAAAAGGTCTCTTGGGACGGTTTGTTGAAGACTCCTAAAGATAAAATATCAATTGAGCACATATTTCCCCAGACACCCACGGATAGTTGGAAAGACGTGTTTTCGGATGTAAGGGAGGATGATTATTGCTATCAGAGTGGCTCAATCGGAAATTTACTTCTGCTGTCAATGTCGATTAACAGCTCGCTACAGAATGACACCTTTGATGAAAAGAAACATCCAAAGATTGGCGATTTAGGGGAAAAGATTCGGAATGGTTATTCCGATGGGTCACATTCTGAAATTGAAGTCTCCAAGCATGCCGAGTGGAACCCTACGAAAATCGAAGAGAGAGGACTTCAGTTGTTGAATTTTATGGAAAAACGATGGGATATAAAATTCAAGGACGAGGAAGATAAAAAAATACTCCTTTTCTTAGACACAAAGGATGAATCTGCCGATGATTGATCGTGTCGCCAGAGCCCAAGGATGCCTGCTTGGCCAGCTTGCCGGTGATGCACTGGGAAGTCTGGTCGAATTTCAGTCCCCGGATGAGATCCGGCGCAACTACCCTGATGGTGTCCGGGAGCTGGCGGATGGCGGGATATGGAATACTATTGCTGGCCAGCCCACCGATGATTCCAAGACGGCTCTGCTTCTTGCCCGGATGCTGGTGAAAATCGGCTGTTATGATCCAGAGGCAGCGCGGAAAGAATATCAATACTGGCTGAGTTCCGATCCCTTTGACTGCAGCATGACCATTTCCGCCGGTTTGCGTGGTAACCCCAATCTGGACAGTCAGGCCAATGGAGCCATGATGCGGATCAGCCCACTTGGAATCTTCGGAGCCGGATTTAAACTGAATCAGGTGGCTGAATGGGCCATGCAGGATGCGGCACTTACACATCCCAACCTGATCTGCCAGCAGGCAAACGCGCTGTTTGCCATGGGCATTTCTCATGCCATTCAATCCGGCTGCGACCGCAAAGAGCTTTACCAGCGCATCCGGCAGTGGGCGGTCGACATGCCCGTTGAACCCGCTTTGCTGGATACCATCGACAAGGCTGCCCAAGAGCCACCAGTGGACTATGTCCACCAGCAGGGCTGGGTGTTGATCGCTTTTCAGAATGTCCTGTATCAGCTGCTCCATGCGTCAAGCCTTGATGCCGGTGTTGTCGATACCATTATGCGCGGTGGTGACACTGATACCAACGCGGCCATTTGCAGGGCGCTGTTAGGCGCTGTTTGCGGCCGGGATGCTATTCCGGCCCAGTGGCTCGACTCCCTGCAGAACTGCCGCCCAGAGGCCGGACATCCGCGAGTGCGACACCCACGCCCGGAATGCTTCTGGCCGGTGGATGTATTGGAGCTGGCAGAAGGACTTGTAGCAGAAACGAGGGGCAACAATGGATGACATGAATAGCAGGCAGTTGGCACGAACGTGGCCATTTAAGCGTTACAAGGCATTTGAGCGTGAATTGCGGGATGCTGCTGCAACAGGGTTTTCCCAAAAGGGATTGGCCGCACATGCAAAAATGCGATATTGCCTCAAATCCCTTGAGAGCTGGCCACAAAATATCATTTGCACTGAGGTGGCCGAGTATATCAGACAGGAACACGAACGGAACTTAGGAAAGGATTCTTTCCCGCTTCACAAATACCTTCACCACGGCTTGAGCAGTCAGGCAATGGTTTTCAATCTTGTAGGTCCATTGATTGTCAAAAAGGACCTTGAGCCGTTGCGTGTAATTTTCGAGGAGGCAGGAATACCTTGGCCGACCGGAGATGTCACCGCTGGATTTGAATATGACGACCGAGCGGTGTTTAACGAAGATTCCGGGCAGCCGACATCAATTGACCTGGCCATATCTGGTGAGGAGACCGGCAGGATCTTCATTGAGGCAAAGCTCGTGGAGAGGGAGTTTGGCGGCTGTTCAGTTTTTTCTGGCGGTGATTGTGATGGAAGGAATCCTGTTTCGTATGGACTTGAAGGCTGCTACCTTCACCACATTGGACGGAAATATTGGGATCGAATGAATGAGTTCGGTTTTGGAGAGACTGCACTCGGATCAGGTCCCATCTGCCCGTTTATCAGCTACTACCAGTTTTTCAGAGAGGCGCTGTTTGCTCTCAAAAAGGATGGCTATTTCGTGCTTTTGCATGATGAAAGAAACCCAGCCTTCCTGAAGGTTTCTACGGACGGAAAAGAATCAGGCTTGTGGCCATTCCTCATGGAATCTGTGCCTGCGGAATATGCCAATAGAATCGGGAGAGTGACTATTCAGCAGCTTGTCAGCGCGATTGATGAATCTGGTCGCCACCACGACTGGATCGATGAGTTTAAGCAAAAATATGGAATCGAATGAATAAATCAAACACGAGTTGTGAAACACACCGTCGGCTATTCAATCGGGAATCGAACCCACGTACGTTCTCTGTTTCGGGGAAATGTAGAGAATTAGACTTCCTTCGCCGTCCAGCAGTCTGAGGAAAGAAGATTGGGAAATTCAGATTATTGAATACTACCCGAAAAACGATGCTTCGCCTTCCGGCAATGCCAATCCTTGACCTTGAACAAATTTTACAGCAATATTGCCTACGGAAGGAAGAATGCAGGGGGGCGAGGGGACAGTTATTTATGAAAGATAAACGTAGACAAAAGTTGATCGATCTGGGTGCGGATGTTCTCGCGGATGCACTGCTGAAAATTGCTGAGCATTCTACGCTGGCTGATAATCACATAGATGCCCTTATCAGCGCGCCCGAAGAGAATCTGAAGCAATTCAGACTGAAGCTTGCCAACCTGAAACGGTCAAATCGCTTTATTGACTGGAGGGAGACCGACAATTTTGCCCGGGAACTCAGTATGATGCTTCAGGACCTGAAAGCAGGAATCGCCGATCCTCTTACCGGGGCAGCGGCCGTTATCGAATTCTTTGAGGCTGACAGTATCGTTTTTGAAATGTGCGATGACTCTTCGGGGAGTGCGGGAATGGTCTTTACAATTGATGCCAGAGATCTGTTTGTAGAGTATGCTTCCAGGTGTCCGGACAAGGAAAAGATTGCGGAACTTGTCCTGAGAGTCATTAGAGAGGATAAATACGGCGTCCGGGATGCACTGATTGACTGTGCCGGAGACTATTTGAGCGAACCGATTATCAGGCAGATGATAGAAGCCATCCGACAGCGGGCTGATACGGCACAGAGTGAATACCGGAAGCGTGACCAGCTGATGCTGATAACATCGCTGGCCCGTCAGATCAAGAATGCCGAACTGCTGGAGGAAACCTTTCTGGAAGCCAAGGAGAAATTGTCGGATAAAGCAATCATCGATATTGCACGCATACATCGGGAACTCGGTGATTTTGAAACGGCCATTGCGTGGCTGAATAAAATACCGGAGAGCAGCAGCTCCTATTCTGATGAACGAGAAAAACTGCTGCTCGAGATTTACAGAATGCAGGGCAGCACAGATAAACTGACAGAGCTGCTCAATAAGAAGTTCAGGTCTCATCATACTCTCGAAACTCTTCAGACACTTCTCGATGTTATTGGCGACGACAAGCGGGAAGAGGTGATAGCTCAAGAAGCTGCACTGATTCTGGGAGCTCCCGAATTCAGTGGTTCGGATGCCGAATTTCTGCTTGAAGTTGGCAGGATTGATGAGATTGAAACCTATATTTTCAGCCGGGC
>CAZPDU010000198.1:0-1895 GCA_964585405.1 uncultured Thermodesulfobacteriaceae bacterium
TTCGAGAATGTGTAGGGTGCAGAAGCGGCCCTCTTTTGTTTTTGGACGCATTATTCAGGGCAGAGTGTGAGTGCTTGCCTGTGATCCTGGTGTGAGTCTTCAGATTGTTGTCTATGCTGCTTCTTTTCAAGTTATCAGGGGGAGAGGATTTGACGCGGAAGCCCTGGAAAGATAGAGCAGGGTATTGATATTCATTTTTTGTTCACTGAAACCGCAATTCATTATGAAAAATGAGAAAAGCCTTATCTCATGTCCGATTTTTAGAGATGAGCTTGAAATTGTATTACCATCAGATATGGATTTAAATATTTATTTTATGGATCAACGGATTCATACTGATGCCAGACTGATGTTCCAACAGTTAAAAATGGCAGCTGCCAAAGCAGGCGACAGCGACATATCACTTCTAATCGGTCGTGAATGTTATTGCGAGATCAGCATTGTCGACTTCGCAAAAAGTATAAACGCCAGAACACTGCAGGAGAAAAATTGTATAGAAGCGATTCTGGGTCCGGAAAAAACAGATAAGCTGCAAAAGAATCGCACGGCCATTCATACCCGGGGCTGGATGCGAATGATCAGGCAATCCATTTCATTCGACGGTATAATAGGGGATACGATCCGTATTATGCTTGGATATTTCGAGCGTATAGTGCTTTTAGACTACGGGGTCAGACCCTTTTCTGACGAGGATATCCTGGCCTATTATGACTTGCTACAGGTGCCGATAGAAATTGAACAGGTTAAACTGGATTATTTTGAGGGTGTATTAGGCAGGCTGTTAGAATAATCCGTAATACATGCAGCCGGTGTTGCGGACTCGGTTATGCGGCTGCATGGGAGCGCCGCTGATTCTATAATCGTCCTCAAGACATTACGTAGGCAGATAGATGGGAAGAATTCAAGTTGCCTGTTTTTCTGGGAGAAGAGATCATGAAATATTTAGAGATATTGCTTTGCCTGGGTGTAATTCTTATTAATATTACAGGAATGAATGATATGTCTGCGGCATGGGCGGCAGGGCCGTTCAATACAGATGAGCATGGATTGGCTATCAAGGGTTATGATCCGGTTGCTTACTTCAAACAGGAAAAATCGCTCAAGGGAAGCGGAGAATTTACTTACCGGTGGTCAGGTGCTAAATGGCGTTTTGTGAGTGCTGAACACCTTGAACTGTTTAAATCCGATCCAGAGAAATATGCCCCACAGTATGGTGGATACTGAGCTTACCTAATTGCGATGGGGCTCATCGCAAAAGGAGATCCAGCCGTCTGGAAGATAGTCGACGGAAAGCTCTACCTGAACTGCCGCCAGGAGATTATGAAAAAGTGGGAGCAGGATATACCAGGCTATATTGAGAAGGCAAACAGAAACTGGCCTGGAATATTGGATTAAAATCATACGGGCCGGTCTTTCTGAAAATACTCAAGGATATTTCCTCAGGTTCTGGTTAAAACATGCCTAACTTTTTAAGCCCCCCTAAATTATATTTACCTCTGGTTCTAACGTATCATCCGTTTTAAAGCCGTTTTCAGGTCTATTTAGTATAACCTTGGCTATTAATTTCATGCAGAAAAACAAGTGCAAATTCTTACTGTTCTCGAGGTTTTTTTAGACAGCTGGTAGGGTTCGTCTTATACTTAAAATAGAGGCATTAAGCCATAAAATTAGCTTTATTTATCAGCCTTATTTTTGCCAGTATTAAGCTTAATCCAATTTAACAACCCTTTAATGGAGGTACCCAATGGCGCAGCTGAAACCCGGAGACAAGGCACTGGCTTTTACAGCCCCGGACCAAAACGGAAATCCAGTTAAATTAAGTGAATTCCAGGGCCGCAGGCTTTTTGTGTATTTCTACCCTAAAGCCAACACCTCGGGGTGAACCGCCCAGGCCA
>CAZPDU010000199.1:0-3622 GCA_964585405.1 uncultured Thermodesulfobacteriaceae bacterium
GACTGCTTCCACCAGAGCATTTTAAAATACGGGCGGCCGGAAAGCGTCTACTTTGATTATGACGAAGTTTTGACTATGCCGAAGAATAAGTTGAAAAGCCTGAGGTAACAATGTTTCTCTATTGATTCTTCGGCATAATGATCAAGCTCTAAGCCATGCTACAGTAATAGCATCCAAAACTCAAGGAGGGAAACAAATGGAGCTATTACTGAAAGAACAAGTGTCTCGTGTTTTGCAGCTTCAAACGGATGCCGGATATATGGATTCAACAATCGCTGTTTCGCGGAAAGTGTACAATCGCTTGGAATTGTTGGCAGATCAGATGGGAATTTCAACATTTGATGAAAATCTTGCCGAAGCCTTTCTGGAAGACCACTTCGGCAGAAAATCGGGTTCTTTTTGTAAAAGCAGATATTTCCTTCACCATATTGCCATCAGAAGAATGAGGGAATATCTTGATACCGGTCAGATTAACTGGAAAAACAACGTTCACCACAAACCAGCTAGGAAAACACCGCACACAGTATCCTTGCAGAATTTGTCGGTTGCCTACCTATCTTTTCTATCTAATGAAGGGAAGAAGCAAAACACAGTTGATGGTTACCGAAACGTGGCGACTTCATTTCTACAATTCTGCGAGAGACAAAGCATATCAGATCTTTCATTTCTTACACCCGTTGTTGTCATGAATTTTTTTAAAGAACTATCGCGAACCTGGTCTCCCCTCAGCATAAGGACGGCTGCACCAGCACTGAGGTCATTTCTAACCTTTGCACGAGCACCTGATGCTGCTGTGCAATCAATTCCAATAAATTGCCCACGAAAGACCGCCATTCCCCAGGTGCTAACAGAAGATCAGGAATACAGATTGTGGAAGACCCTGTGTGCGGAGGAAACATCTTCCAGAGACCGGGCTTTGGTTATGCTTCTTTTCGTCACAGGCCTCAGACCGGTTGATGCCTTACATCTGCTTTTGGATGATATCGACTGGAAAAAGGGGGTGATTCATCTTGTACAGCAGAAAACAGGCAGACCCCTGACCCTTCCCATCGCACCAGCGTTTGGCAATGCAATCGTTGAATATGTTACCACCTCCCGCCCTCCTTCTCAATATCGGAATGTATTTCTGAGAGCACTAGCGCCCTATACACCATTAAAGACTCATTCAGCTTGCTACGCCATTATTAAAAACCTTTTCCAGCGGGCGAGGATTGAGCGGACATATCCATCAGGCGGCGCTCGATTGTTCCGAAGCGGAACAGCGTCAAACCTATTGAAAGCTGGTGTTCCATTAAATCACATTACGGCCTGTCTGGGACATTCAAATCATGAAAGTGCTCATATCTATTTGTCGGTAGACAGACAGCGAATGCAACAGTGTATCCTTCCACTCCCTCAAACAGGAGAGGTAGGTGCAAGTCATGCGTGAAAAAGATTGTTCTTTGGATGAACTCATGGAGAATTTCATTGACTTTAAGCGCTCTCAGGGCTTCTCATATGAGAAGGAAGCCTACCACCTCCTTTCGTTCAAAAAGTTTTGTAACAGCATGGGGTGCCATCAGATCCCCAGAAAAAAAGAATTCCAGTTGTGGATGATGCGAAAGTCATCAGAGTTACCACAAAGTCAGCATGCTCGGGTTTCTTCCGTAAGAGGGTTTCACATTTACCTGCATAAGATGGGCATAGACACAGGTTATGTTCTTCCGAGGAACAGACAAACATCTATCCTTCGGTGTCGTCCCCATTTTTTTAGCACTGACGAAATCCAGCGGTTTTTTTGGGCTTGCGACACCCTTAAGTCCCGCAGGGAAAACCCTGGCCGGGAGATCATTTTGCCGGTTGCATTTCGATTACTCTACTGTTGCGGCCTCCGGCCAATCGAGGCCATCGGTCTGAAGATGGAACATGTTAATATACAAGAAAGCTACGTGGACATACTTGAGTCAAAATGCCATAAGGATAGGCGGTTGTATCTAAGTCGTGAGTTAACAGACCACCTGGCCCAGTACCAACAGGAAATCGAAAAACGCTGGCCAGGATGCACTTACTTTTTCCCCAAAGACCTTCACAGCGGTTTCGGGCGTGAATATCTACGGGCCAATTTCAAGAAAATATGGAACAGTTCCAACAGAGAGTTCACTCCCTCGGCGGTTCGGGTATACGATCTCAGGCACCATTTCGCATTGACAAACCTGAACAGATGGATCAAGGAAGGAAAAAACATTGACGTCATGATCTTGTATCTTATGAAATCCATGGGCCACGTATCTCTTGATAGTACCTATTACTACCTGCATCTAATACCGGAATTCTTTCCTACCTACGCACAAATGACCCGAAGTCTTTCAGCGGTTTTACCGGAGATAGACAATGAAGCGTAATCAGAAGAAAGACCCCACCATCTATCTTTGGCAACAGCTGCGTTACTACCTACAGGAATATCTACCTGCTGTTCGAAATGCCAGCCCCCATACGGTTTCAGCCTACCGGGTTTCTTTGCAGCGATTCATCGATTTTCTCACTGAGACAAAAAGCATATCAAGAGATCAAATGGACTACAGTATTTTTTCGCGTCAATCTTTAAAAGAATACCTTCTCTGGTTGCACAAAGAAAAAGCACTAAAACCGAAAACCTGTAACCTTCGCCTGACAGCCATTCGATCTTTTCTTGAATACAGTGCTCAGGAAGATCTGACGCTAATGCCTTTGTTCAACGAAGCCTGCTCTATCAAAAATCTGAAAGTGCTGGCAAAACCCATTGAATACCTGCAAAATGGTGAGATGAAGGCCTTGCTAGAATCGATTGAAACCAGAACGAAAACAGGTCGCAGGAACAAAATGATGCTCATCTTTCAATACGATACGGCTCTTAGGGTCGGTGAGCTGATTCATGTTAGACTGTGCGACCTTTATCTCGAAGGAGGCACACCGTTTCTCATGGTCATCGGAAAAGGCAGAAGACAAAGAAGCATACCGCTGATGGAGAAAACGGTGGCACATTTAAAACTATTTTACCAGGAGTTCCACCCGGAGGAAAACGCGGATCGACAGCGACCCCTGTTTTATTCAATGAGAGATGGGAAGCCTCACCTGTTGTCGACGGATTCAGTGGAAAAACTACTAAAAAAGTATGCCGCTGTGGCGCGGACCAGTTGCACTGGCATTCCACAAGATATTTCATGTCATACTATCAGGAAAACCCGGGCGATGGATTTATACCAGGCAGGCATTCCCCTTGCATATGTGGCTCAAATCCTTGGCCACCAAAACGTTTCAACAACCACTGGATTTTACGCTTTTGCTACACTTGAGACACTTCAGGAAGCGTTTAAGCTATCGGCACCAGCAGCTTATGAGGAGGAACCTACTTGGAATAATCAGGCTGTAATGGATCAACTATACTCCCTATAACAAAATCACTATGCCGAAGAATCAATAGAGAAACATTGTTACCTCAGGCTTTTCAACTTATTCTTCGGCATAGTCAAAACTTCGTCATAATCAAAGCTATAACGAATTCGTTATAGCTTTGACAACGGTGGCCAATACAGAAACAAGTGGATGACCCGGGCCTGCGCCATCATGGGAATCCGGCTTCTTTTCGCCAGACCGTACTCACCGG
>CAZPDU010000200.1:0-10355 GCA_964585405.1 uncultured Thermodesulfobacteriaceae bacterium
CCGGCGGGAAACAGACACAATGGACACCTTTGTTGAATCATCCTGGTATTTTGCCAGATATACGTGCCCTGATGAGACCCATGCACCGCTGGATCGAAAGAGGGTAAATGCATGGCTCCCTGTAAACCAGTATATAGGCGGAATCGAACACGCCATACTGCATCTCCTGTACGCCAGATTTTTTACCAAGGCCCTGCGCGATCTAGGATGGCTTTCAATAGATGAGCCCTTTGTAAACCTTTTGACTCAGGGCATGGTCTTAAAGGATGGGGCAAAGATGTCCAAATCTAAAGGCAATGTAGTCGATCCTGATGAGATGGTCCGTAATTACGGCGTAGATACCATTCGTCTCTTCATACTTTTCGCCTCCCCGCCTGAAAGGGACCTTGAATGGAGTGATCAGGGAGTTGAGGGGGCACACAGGTTTCTGCACCGGATCTGGCGTCTGATCACGGAAAATCTGGAGGGTCTGAACTCGATACCTGCCGACAGGCAGAACCTGATTAAGGGGACAAAGGCCACCAGGGCCCTTCGGCAAAAGACACACCAGACGATTCTGAAGGTCACCGAGGACATTGAACAGCGCTTTCATTTCAATACGGCTATCAGCGCGGTCATGGAATTGATAAATGAGGTAATGAGCTATCTCAACCAGGATGGCACCCCGGAGATGGACAAACAGGGGGAATGGGCCGCATTGAGAGAGGCAATGGAAGCGGCGTTAATCCTGCTCTTTCCAATGGTGCCTCATATAACGGATGAATTGTGGCGGCTCCTGGGACATCAAAAGACCATAGGTCTGGAACCTTGGCCTGCTGCAGATCTTGACGCTGCACGGTCCGATACTGTAAATATCGCAGTCCAGGTAAATGGTAAGCTTCGCAGCCAGGTAGAGGTGGATCAGGATATGGATAAAGAGAATATTGAATCCATAGTTCTGGACGATCCCAAGATAAAACGATACACAGAAGGAAAGGCAATACATAAAATCATATTTGTGCCTGGAAGGCTTGTTAACATTGTTATAAGGGGTTAACAGGGTCTGGAGAACCTCATTTACCAATGATCAGAATCCTGCAAATTGTTTTATTCAAAAGTCGGCGGCGGTCGTTACTCTCTGACCTCTCTGCCTTATGTATCTTATGGATCTCATTATCCGGTTGTGGATACCACTGTGCCGAACGCGTGGAGTCATTACCTCCGTGGATCAAAACCGTTTATGTGGAACCATGGTCCAACTGCAGCAATGAACTCCTCCTTGGTGTCTGGATAACCGAAGAACTTAGACATGAATTTTTAAGGGGCAGGGGGCTGAAACTCGTATCAAGAGATGAAGCCGATGTAATCCTGAAGGGAGAGATTGTAAGCACAATTACCGGTGGTGTTTCCTACATCCGATATGACCAGGCCGTTGAACGACGCATCGTGGCCGAGTATTCAGTACATCTGGTATACCGCGAAAGTGGCCAGGTCATATGGCAGACCAGTAATATAGCGAGAGAGGAAGAATTTCTTGTAGGTAAGGATATAATGCAGACCGAGGCCTTAAAAAACAAGGCACTGCAAAAACTCAGCCGTGACGTGGCCGAGATAATCTATCACAGGATTACAGGTGTCTTCTAACCTTCTGCCTGGGCTTTCCCCATGGCATGTACCTTTTTGCTCAACCGGGAAATATTTCGTGAAGCCGTACGTCTGTGAATAGTACCTTTGGCCGCCGACCGGGCAATGACCTTCTGGGCCAAACGCATGTGTTCCCTGACCTCTGCAGGCGATTTCTCTGCAATAGCGGCCTCAAGTGCCTTCACAGTGTTTTTGATCTTGGTCTTTCGGGATTTATTGCGCAATTGACGTCTTTTACTCTGGTTTGCCCTCTTAAGGGCAGATTTGTGATTGGCCAATCTATCCTCCTCTATTTTATAATATGTTATTTATTATTGTTTTCTTGAAGACAAGAGTCTCATATAATATAGCACCTATTTGATGTCAACATGGATTCTTTACACTTCATAAATCATTTCAAGATACTTCGTGATGTGCCCGGCCTAGAGGCCTTGATTACAGTGATCATCTACCTGGTGCTTGCCAAGGCCGTAGACATATTTATCGACAAAATCCTGAGGCGTCTGGCAGGCCTTACAAAATTCAGTTTCGATGACAAGCTGATATCATTTATCCACCGTCCCGTATGCTGGACTGTTGCCTTGATGGGTATTCTGCATGGTCTGATATTGCTTGATGGGCTGGGGCCGCCATGGAATTTCATCCTTCCAACGTTCGTAAAGAGCCTGATCCTCTTTGTATGGTGGCTTGCAGCGTTCAGGATAATGAACTGGCTGCTGTCGGACAAGTGCTTTTCAGTCACTGCCATGACAGGGGATGCCGGACGAGACGTCTTGTTACTCCTCAAGAATATATTTCGTGTTGCGGTAATTGTAATAGGTATCCTGTGGATACTCTCAATCTGGAATGTAAACCTCACACCGCTTTTTGCATCTGCAGGGATTGCTGGCATAGCCGTCGCTCTGGCAGCAAAGGATACCCTTGCCAACTTTTTTGGTGGGATCAGTATTTTTGCGGATAAACCCTTTAAAATCGGGGACTACATAATTATAGACAGCGGAGAAAGGGGCGAAGTAGTCAGTATAGGCATCCGTTCTACAAGGATCAATACAAGGGATGACGTGCTTATCACCATCCCCAATTCCATAATGGCAAATGTCAAGATCATTAATGAAAGCGCCCCTAATCCCCGGTTCAGGATACGCATACCGATCGGCGTAGCCTACGATAGCGACCTGGAAAAGGTAGAGGACATTTTGGTAAAAACAGCAAAAGCCAATTCCATGGTCTCACAAGAACCAGAACCAAGGGCGAGGCTGAGGGAATTTGCAGATTCGTCAATTAACTTCGAGCTTCTGTGCTGGGTCGAGGACCCCAGGGACAAAGGTCTGGCCATGCATCAGATCATGAACACCATCTTTAAATCCTTTGCACAGGAGGGCGTCAGTATTCCGTTTCCACAGAGAGATGTACATCTCATGCCTGCAGATACAGATTAAAAAAGGAAATCATATATCTCAGAAATTCTGTCAAAAGGCTCAAGAAGGCAAAAAAGTTATTCACAGAAGCTAATTGTGGGATCTAGCCCAAGCATATTGGAATAGTAGCGACACTTATCATTACAATCCCATTTTTATAAGCAAAAGCATGGATTTTCTTTTGGCAGATACAGAAAGTGGTCCCAGAATTTCTTTCTTTTGCATATATGGTTCGATATATTAAAGAACGAGTCCAGAGCTGATCGGATTGCTATTTAATAGCTGATCAACCAAGGACGAAGCCCTCCCCTGCCACAGGCGAATTTGTTTTCACCCTTTTGTCCGGAAAGGGTGAAAGAAAAAAATCCCCAGAATCATGTAAATCCTGTCTAATACCAGAAGTCGTCGGCAGAGAAGATAATTGAAGATGTCGTTCTCCAGTTTGTAGACATTACAAGATATTACGTGCAAATCGGGAATTACAGAATCATTTGTGATATCGCGGATGAAAAGATTATAGTGCTGGTACTGGCGATTGGTCACCGGCGATACGTATACGGAAAATAAGGGCTTTATCCTGGCGCCACCAACATGAAAACAGGTGTCTGTCCCTAATTAGTTTCCATCCGTAAACCGCAGGATCAGGTCTGTTGGCATTATCTCCCACGCTGAGGGGCCTATCTGTCTTGTAAATAGAAATGTCCTGGATTTTTCCCTGGTGTTTCATTATGTGAATTCTCCTGCCGCCCCACACTGATTGCTCAGAGGAAGGACAAAGACCTCCTCTGCCGTGAACAGATTGGTTTTCACCCTTTCGTCCGGAAAGGGTGAAAGAAAAAATCCCCAGAATCATGTAAATCCTGTCGAATACCAGAAGCAGTCCGCAGAGAAGACCATTGAAGATGTCGTTCTCCAATTTGTAGACATTACAAGATATTACGTACATAATGGTGCGTCGAACAGGATCAAGCCTAAAGGTCTGGCTGCCAGAGAAGCAAGGTGTACTCAAACACAGGTAAGGATTATTTGAATATCAGTTCTAAAAAGCAGAATTGACAGCACCCCGGTAGCGTTATACAATGTATAACATCTATGGAGGCACATCATGCTTGCAATACGATTAGACAAAGAAATAGAGCAGGAACTGGATCTGCTCGCAAAGACCAGGGGCAGCAACCGCAGTGCGGTCATACGGGAAGCAATAATGCAATATTTAGAGGATAATGAAGACCTTCAACTGGCAAAACAGGCCCAGTCGGAGATGAGGGGAAGTAGATCACTGAAGCGACTGAGAGAAGATCTTGGCCTGGACAGTTGAAATCAGTGACTTTGCCGAACGGCAATTGAGAAAACTCGATGTGAATGTTCAAAAGCGCATTCTCGACTGGTTGAACAACCGAATAGAAGGATGTAAAAACCCCCGCTATTTCGGAGAACCCTTGAAGGGAGCCTATGTCGGATTCTGGAGATACCGCATCGGGAATTACAGAGTCATTTGTGATATAGCGGATGAAAAGATTATAGTGCTGGTACTGGCGATTGGTCACCGGCGAGACGTATACAGAAAATAAGGGCGGAATCCTGGCACCGCTACCATGAAAAGAGGAATAACGGTTTTTTGTGGATTCGGATCAAGTATACTGTAACAATATTCTTGCTGCGATCGGCCGTGTGCAGCTCATAGTTTTACAGGAACGGGTAAATAAGAAATGGAAAATCTTTGAGTATGTGAAGCTATCGTGCGATCAGGAGGGCTCAAGGAGGCAAAAGAGTTATTGCCAAAAACGAATTTTTATGGGATCTAGCCGACGAGTAGCGGCAATTTTCCCCTATTACATTATTATTGAGATTATAGAGGTGAAAAAATGGGAAGCATAGCAATCAGAAAAGATGAGGATATATTGAAAATAAGGGATAGAATCCAAAGTAAATTCAAAAATGTAAAGGCGTTCAGAGCTAAACAATACATAGGAAAACTAAAATTAAAGGAAGATCCTTTATCTTATCAGAAGCGAGTTCGGAAAGAGTGGAATGAATATACTGATTGATACTAATATTGCGCTCTATTTGCTTGGGGGCGATTCTCAGATTGCAGAAGTGTTGGAAGGTGAGGCAGTATATGTGTCGTTTATTTCTGAGCTGGAACTACTTGGATATCCGGGAATCAGTAATGAAGAAGAAAAAGTGATTCACGACTTTCTATACAATGCTGTAATTATTGATATAAATAACCAAATCAAAAATGGAACAATTCAGTTTCGCAGGAAATATGGTTTAAAACTTCCTGATAGTATCATTGCAGCAACGGCATATTATTTGGGTATCCCCCTTCTCAGCGGAGATAAAGACTTCCTGATGGTGAAGGATATTGATTTTATTGTTTATGAACAAAATTGAGTTCCTTTTAGGATAAAGGTATACAGTAAGAGTTTTCAGAGCTGCATATATGCTTCGATATATTAAAAAACGAGTCCAGAGCTGATCGGATTGCTATACTTTCATCTCTTGCTGGACACAATTTAATAGCTGATCAACCAAGGACAAAGCCCTCCCCTGCCACAGGCGGATTGGTTTTCACCCTTTCGTCCGGAAAGGGTGAAAGAAAAAAATCCCCAGAATCCTGTAAATCCTGTCTAATACCAGAAATCGTCGGCAGAGAAAACCATTGGAGATGTGCTTCTCCAAAAAATGATTGACGAGTACAAAGGAATATAACAAAAGCGCCTTTAAGTTACTTTTATCACCCACGACCCCCAAGATCCGTTTCACTGAAAAGAAAGTCCAGATGTCACCGGCATTTCACCGCTCATAAGTTCTTGCAGAAACAGCGTACCCCCAAGGGATCAGGATATCATATCATAGGTTCAAAGGCCGAAAGGGGTAAAAGAGTACCGGACAGGTACCTTGAGCCCGTATTTACATGGTTTTTTCATACGTTATAATGTTTACGTATACATAAAGGAGGATCTAATGGACAAGGTGTTATCCGCAAGGGTTGATGAATCAGTTATTAAAAAACTAAATATGCTTAGCAGGCAGTTAAACCTGACCAAAAAGGCAATACTTGAAGGGGCGATATTACGTTACGCTGAACAGGTTACTGTGGAAAAAAAATTGATATTTTGGATCTGACCTTTGGCTCCTGGAAACGCGACGAGGCTGTAAGTGACACTGTTAACAGGGTACGCAACGCATTTCAGACATCCATGGAAAGGCATCAGAGATGAGAGCGTACATCGATTCTGATATTCTCATCTGGCACCTGCATGGCAAGCCTAAAGCCCGTGATTTCATTCGCAGGATCCAAAAAACTGATGAATTCGAACTGTGGACAGGGGCAATGCAGCGCGCTGAGATCATCTTTTTTATGTGTCCAGGCGAAGAAGAAGCCACGGAACTTTTCCTGTCACTTTTTCAGACAGCTTCTGTTGATCAGGCAATAATTGATACTGCTGGAGGGCTTTACCGAAAATGGCTCCAAGCCATGGTATTGATATCAATGATGCTATACTGGCCTCTACAGCGATGCATTATTCCGGCAAGATCTTTACGCTGAATAAAAAACATTATCCCATGCCGAATATTCTGGTGGGAAAAGCCTGGTGACTTGGATGAGCGACTTGCAAATCTTGTCACTGGTGTCCCAATGTTAATCGAATATTTTAGTTGCTTATCATCGATAGTAATTTCATTGTTGATGGTGGCCCTTGTCTTCCGGAAATGTGTCAGGAAAGACACTCAAACACAGATTGATGGTCGCCGAATCCAATGCATAGGCCGTATTTTCAAACTCTAAATCGAAGTCTGCCTCTATGTATAAACAACTGCGCATGGACTGCCACAGGCGGATTGGTTTTCACCCTTTCGTCCGGAAAGGGTGAAAGAAAAAAATCCCCAGAATCCTGTAAATCCTGTCGAATACCAGAAGTCATCGGAAGAGAAGATAATTGAAGATGCCCTTCTCCAAAAAATGATTGACGAGTACAAAAATATGACAAAAGCGCCTTTAAGTTATTTTTATCACCCACGACCCCCAAATTCCAAAAGATTAAATTCTATCTTCGAGGGCTGACCCCTTTTCTCACACATGGAATTGTGAGCATGAGCAGCTTTACTTATCTGCTTGATAATGACATCCTGTCTGATCTTGTCCGGCATCCTGCAGGGAGGATCGCGCAACGGATTGAAGCCGTGGGTGAAGAGGGGATTTTCTACCAGTCTTGTGGTTGCCGCAGAGCTGCGCTTGCCGGATATTCTGGTAAAAACAGCAAAGAGCTATTATACGGTGACGCGCAAAATTTTTTTGGCGAACTGGGGTTAGGAAACGGGAGGGTATAGGGAGAAATCAGCCAGCCAGTTGTGCGCTGAGCGTATCTCCGTATGGTCTGGATAGGTCTTCTCCCTGTCAAGCTTTTTGACGATTTGCACTTTTTTCACCCCGGGGAAGCGCTTGCCGAAAATTGAGAAATTCCTGTTTGGATCACTGTCAGCCCATTTTACCTCTATCATCAAAAAGGGTACTTCATTTCTGGTGATGAAAAAATCAATTTCTCTGCTGTCTTTTGTTTTGAGATAATAGAGGTGTGCCTGTTCCCCATAACAATCCTCGATATAATGGATTTCTTTCAATAGAGCGCAGGCGGTCAGATTTTCTAATCTTATGCCTGAATCTCCGATAACCTGTCCTGTATCGTAAAAATAATATTTGGGCGCTTTAAGAATGGAGCGGGCGATATTTCTGTGAAATGGTCCAACCCTGAATATGATGTACATATTTTCAAGGACTGTCAGCCATCTCTTCACTGTCTTGTCGGAACACTGGAGATCCTGTGCCAGGGATTTGTATGAAACAGGATTGCCGACTCTTTTGCGTAATAATTGAATAAGGGTTTCAATAGATGTGATCTGCCGGACATTTTCAAGATCAACAATATCCTGTTTCAGGATAATGTCGAGATGTGACCGTTTCCATCGGTTATAAAATGTTGTGCTTCCTTCCAGATAAGGTTCGGGGAATCCACCTGTGTCAAGCAGAAGATCCAGGACAGCTTGAAGATTATCAGGATTGTTTATTCTTTTGATTTCCTTCAGGTCAAGAGGATGCAGTCTGAACTGGAAGAAGCGTCCGGCAAGAGAATCGCCGACCTTTCTGTATATATCCAGTTTGGCGCTTCCTGTAACAATTATTCGAGGCTGGACGCCTTCAGTATCATAAATGCCTTTGAGCCATGATTTCCAGTTTTTAAATTTATGAAGTTCGTCGAATATAATAAGATCTTTTGATCTGTCCCATGATCTTTCAATAAGGCCTAATCGGTGTTCGGGATTATCAAAATTGAGATAATCAAAATTGTTGCTCAGCATTTTTGACAGGGTTGTTTTGCCGGACTGTCGAGGTCCGGTTAACAGGACAATCTTTTTCTTTAAATCGTCCAGAATATAATTTGTAAGGTATCGCTTCATGTAGACTTTTTAGGCCATTGTTCCGAATTAGTCAAGACTTTTTCGTAATTCATGCCTATTCTGACAAGCGACATGAAACCGTTCTTCTATAAATTCTATGAACTGGTTAATAGAAATTTCAGACTCTCTGACAAAACTATGCACAGGAGAATAAATTCACCGCAAGCGTAAAGATATCCAAATTTTATGCTGGTTATGGGTCTTTCGAATGTTGTCAAACAACGCTGCTTTGCAGCAAGGGCCCTCATTAAACCTTGCCCCGTCCCACAAATAGCGGAAGACTGCCCTGTTTCTGCGTGTTGAGAGGCATTCCTGCTCCATCAGACTGTGCCAAAATTAACAAAAGGGAGTTTGTTCAACTTAGAGGCTGGGCTGAAATATTTTACTGGTACGATACGGATAAAGAAATTGTGGAATATATTGTCAATACAGTGACAAAGTGCCCCCATATCTGGTCGAGTAACGAGAAAAAAGGTCCCGCAAAGCAGAATTTACAGCACCCCGGTTCCGTTATTCAATGTATGACATCTATGGAGGACATCATGCTACAGACAAGGCCCTTCTCTGCCTTAGGCTGATTGTCTTTCACCCTTTCGTCCGGAAAGGGTGAAAGAAAAAAATCCCCATAATCCTGTAAATCCTGTCTAATAACAGAAGTCGCTGGCAGAGAAGACCATTGAAGATGTCCTTCTCCAAAAAATGATTGACGGGTGCAAAGGAATATGGCAAAAGCGCCTTTAAGTCACTTTTATTACCAAGGTCCCACAGATACTCCCCCAGATCCGGATGCAGTTTTAACTTGCTTCTTGTGTTAACAAGGCATATGTTTAGACCTATGTTAAATCATCTTCAGGAGACCGGTATGCAAACAGAACGTCGTGTGCGTTTATTCAAGAATGGACGAAATCAAGCCCTGCGTATTCCAAAAGATTTCGAATTGCCAGGGGATGAAGCCATTATTCGTAAGGAAGGTGCGCGGTTGATAGTGAAGCCTTTAAATCACACCCCTCTTCTTGCCTTACTAGCCACATTGGAGACTCTGGATGAGGATTTTCCAGATGTGGATGAAGGCCTGCTGCCGCCTGATGACATAGAATTGTGAACATGAGCAGCTTCACATATCTGCTTGATACTAACATCCTGTCTGATCTTGTCCGGCATCCTGCAGGGAAGATCGCGCAACGGATTGAAGCTGTGGGCGAAGAGCGGATTTGCACCAGTCTTTTGGTTGCCGCCGAGCTGCGTTATGGCGCTTACAAGAAGGGATCAGTGCGATTAACAAACCAATTGGAAGTCGTATTATCCGCCTTGGATGTTCTCCCTTTAGAGCAACCGGCTGATGATCGGTATGCTGAATTGCGTGTAGACCTGGAGCAAGCGGGCACACCAATTGGTCCCAATGACATGCTCATAGCTGCTCATGCCTTGGCCCTGGGTTTGATCCTGGTGACTGCCAATGTTAATGAATTTTCGCGTGTTCCAGGTTTGGCACTGGAAAATTGGCTTGTATAACGGAAGAAAAAGGCGCAGGCACATAATGCTGTATTCACCACGGTAAACACGGGGAAAGATGAGACCGAGTGCTGAGAAGGAGAGTGAAGGGTGAGCAGGGGAACTCAATCTTTTCTCTGTGTGCTTTGCGGGCTCTAGTGAGCGAAGCGAACGTGTGAGAGAGCTGATCTCTTGAAAGTAATAAGACCATTAGACAAGACGTGGATAATACCGGATGGCGTTATCCATGAAGTTCAGGCCAAAAGATCGATTGAGCCTTATGTAACTGATCTTGCATCTAATTCTGAGGTTGCGCGGGAAACTGTTTCAAATATTAATCCTTCAATAGCTGCCTGGGAT
>CAZPDU010000201.1:0-6706 GCA_964585405.1 uncultured Thermodesulfobacteriaceae bacterium
TTCCGGGACACAGGCATGTAAGGCCCTGATGGAAGAAGGCTACAAGGTCGTGCTCGTAAACAGTACCCCCGCCACGATCATGACGGATCCTGAAACGGCCAGTCGCACCTATATTGAACCTGTTACACCGGAGATGGTGGCAGAAATAATCAAAAGGGAACGCCCCCATGCCCTGCTCCCGACCCTTGGTGGTCAGACAGGGCTTAACACGGCGGTGAAGGTAGCAGAGACAGGACTCCTGGAAAAATTGGGCGTGGAAATGATCGGCGCTTCAATACCGGTTATTCGAAAGGCAGAGGAGCGGGAGCAGTTCAGGGATGCCATGAGGCATATCGGTTTACGTGTGCCTGAAAACGGTATTGCAAAAAATATGGATCAGGCAAAGGATGTGGCCAGAAGGATCGGTTACCCCCTGATTATCAGGGCAGGTTTTACCCTTGGAGGTGCCGGCAGTGGCGTGGCCTACAATCGGGTGGAGATGGAAGAACTTGCCAAGGCAGGCCTTGATGCCAGCATGATCTCAGAGATCATTATGGAGGAATCCCTTTTAGGATGGAAGGAATATGAACTGGAGGTCATGAGGGACTTCAAGGACAATGTGGTTATTATTTGCTCCATTGAAAATTTTGATCCTATGGGCATTCATACTGGTGACAGCATTACCGTAGCCCCTGCACAAACCCTTACAGACAGAGAATATCAGAGCATGCGCGATGCAGCCATTGCTGTTATCAGAGAAATAGGTGTTGAAACAGGCGGCTCCAATATCCAGTTTGCAATTCATCCTGAAAACGGCGAGATGGTTGTAATCGAGATGAATCCGAGGGTATCCAGAAGTTCTGCCCTTGCATCCAAGGCTACCGGCTTTCCCATTGCCAAAATTGCTGCTAAACTCGCTGTGGGATACAGCCTCGATGAAATTAGAAATGATATAACCCGTGAGACCTTTGCATCATTTGAGCCTACTCTTGATTACTGCGTAGTCAAAATTCCTCGCTGGGCCTTTGAAAAATTCCCTGGGGCTGAAGACATGCTGACTACATCAATGAAGTCTGTAGGCGAAACCATGGCCATAGGAAGGACCTTCAAGGAGGCCCTTCAAAAAGCCATCAGGTCCCTGGAGATTGGAAAATTTGGTCTGGGCACTCATGCCCCCCGTGGCCATAAGTCAGGTCTTAAGACCCATGCAATAGAAAAGGGGCTCATTAATCCTAACTCTGAACGCATCTTTAATATATACACGGCCATGGGTGAGGGAATGACCCTGGAAAGGATTCACAAGCTGACCGGTATCGATCCATGGTTTCTTTTTCATATCCAGCAAATACACGACATGGAAAAACAATTGGATCATATGGCCCAAAAGGGACTCGGGCCGGACAAATGGGATATTGAGTTCTTAAAAAAGGTGAAGGAATACGGTTTTTCCGATATTATACTCGCGAGTATCTTTAATGTGAAAGAGCAGACTATAAGGGAAATACGGTTAGCAAATGGAATAAAACCTGTCTACAAACTGGTAGATACATGTGCTGCAGAGTTTGAGGCATATACGCCTTATTACTACTCAACCTATGAGCAGGAAAATGAGATCTGTTCTTCCAGGAAAAGAAAGGTGGTGATTCTCGGCGGTGGCCCTAATCGAATCGGGCAGGGGATTGAATTTGATTATTGCTGTGTTCATGCGTCATTTGCCCTCAGGGAAATGGGCATAGAAAGCATCATGATAAACAGTAACCCTGAGACGGTCAGTACAGATTATGACACATCTGATAAATTATATTTTGAGCCACTTACCAGGGAGGATGTCCTGAACATTGTCGAACAGGAGGGGCCTGAAGGTATTATTGTCCAGTTTGGAGGTCAGACACCACTCAATATATCCTCGTCCCTTGCGGAAGCAGGAGTCACCATTCTTGGGACCAGCCCGGACAGTATAAACAGGGCTGAGGACAGGGACCATTTTCAGTGCCTGCTAAAAAAATTGGACATAAAACAGCCTGAAAACGGGATCGCTGTTGATAAAAAAGAGGCAATCCGAATAGCTGAAAAGATCGGCTATCCAGTTTTGGTCAGGCCGTCCTTTGTCTTGGGTGGCAGGGCCATGGAGATCGTTTATGATCAGCAGGATCTGGAATTTTACATGGAGACCGCTGTCAGTGTGTCCACCGGTAAGCCCATACTGATTGACAGATTTCTTGAAGATGCCACGGAAGTTGACGTGGATGCCATCTCTGACGGAGAGGATACGATAATCGCCGGAATTATGGAACATATCGAAGAGGCAGGGATACACAGCGGTGACAGTGCCTGTGTGCTGCCCTCAATTTCTCTAAGCCGGAAAATTCTGGAACAGATCAAAGCGTATACCAGAGAGATTGCCAGAGAACTTGATGTAAAGGGGCTGATGAACATCCAGTACGCAGTCAGGGATGATATTGTCTACGTCCTGGAGGTAAATCCAAGGGCCTCAAGGACCGTACCCTTTGTCAGCAAGGCTACTGGTGTCCCTTTAGCCAAACTTGCCACAAAGGTCATCATGGGAAAAAGCCTGAAGGATCTCGGCCTGGTCCAGGATGTTAAACATTCACACATCTGTTGCAAGGAGTCGGCCTTTCCTTTTGCCCGATTCTCCAATGTGGATACCATACTTGGACCCGAGATGAGGTCCACCGGCGAGGTCATGGGTATAGACAGCTCTTTCGGCCTGGCCTTTGCCAAGTCACAAATAGCTGTGGGACAGAAATTGCCTCTTGCGGGTACAGTGTTCATAAGTGTCAAGGACAGGGATAAAAAAGCCACACGAGATATTGCAGCCATGCTCCATGATGCCGGGTTCAAGATCGTGGCTACCGGTGGCACCTCCGCCTTTCTTGCAGAACATCGGATTCCAAACAGACAGGTCAACAAGGTAAGGCAGGGAAGGCCACATATCCTTGACATGATCAAGAACAGGGAGATTAACCTGATAATAAACACCACTGGCAGCAAGAGGACAGTTTCTGAGTCCTGTTCTATTCGACGGGCGGCAGTGGCATTCGATATTCCATATAGTACAACTATCGCTGGTGCCAGGGCCATGGTGATGGCTATTAAATCAATGCTTGAAGGCAAATTCCATGTGAAAACAATTCAGGAATATCATGGTTAGTATCTTAAAGCAGAGTTATTATCCAGGAAAATTTCGGACTTCGACTGAAAAACAGGGATTTTCAGCTCAGAATTAATTATTCATTTATAAGAAGCATAAAGGATTAACGTCATGATAGTTTTGCCATCGAGATCACTGCGCGAAGAATGCGGAGTGTTCGGGGTATTTGGACATCCAGAAGCAGCTAAGCTCACTTATTTCGGCCTCTACGCCCTGCAACACAGAGGGCAGGAAAGCGCCGGCATATTCAGCTCGGACGGCAAGGTGGTTCATGAGCACAAATCTATGGGTCTTGTAAGCGAGGTGTTCAACGAGGCCAGGCTGAAAGAGCTTATAGGACATATAGCCATAGGACATGTGCGCTATTCCACTTCCGGTTCTTCAGTTTTACAGAATGCGCAGCCCTTTTCTGTACACCATTCAGGGCGCACCCTCGCTGTGGCCCATAACGGAAACCTTGTGAATGCCCATTATATCAGGAAGGAGCTTGAAAGACACGGCTCTATTTTCCAAACCACCATGGACAGCGAGATAATCATCCACCTTTTGGCAAAGGCCTGGGGCAGAGGGCTGGATGATGCCATAGCGACTACCATGAGGCTTATTAAGGGGGCCTATTCAGTTGTTATGGCTACTGAGGAAAAATTGATTGGCTTCAGGGACCCTCTTGGTTTCCGTCCTTTGTGTATTGGTAAACTGAATAATGCTTACGTTCTGGCCTCTGAAACCTGTGCACTGGACCTCATTCAGGCTGAATATATCCGGGATGTGGCACCCGGTGAAGTGGTAATAATAGATGCTAACGGGCTTAGATCATTCCGGGGAGTCGAGTCTGAAAGGAGCGCAAACTGCATTTTCGAATTTATCTACTTTGCCCGTCCTGACAGCAATATTTTTGGACAGAATGTCTATAAATTCCGCAAGACCCTTGGGGCCGCTCTTAAAAATGAGACCACAATAGATGCTGACCTGGTAATGCCCTTTCCGGACTCCGGGAATTATGCTGCCGTAGGTTATGCCCAGGCAGCCAAACTGCCTCTTGAGCTTGCTGTAATAAGAAATCACTATGTCGGCCGCACATTTATTCAACCCAGCCAGTCTATGAGAGATTTTGGGGTAAGAATAAAGCTAAATCCCGCAAGAGAGGCTATAAAGGGCAAAAAGGTGGTAATAATTGAGGATTCAGTCATAAGGGGCACCACCACCAGGACGAGGATTAATGCAATAAGGGAGGCCGGGGCAAAAGAGATAATCCTGCTCGTAAGCTGTCCGCCCACACGTTTCCCTTGTTACTACGGTATAGATTTTCCCACCACCAGCGAGCTGATAGCTTCCAAAAAATCCGTGGAGGAAATCCGCAAATTCCTGAAGCTGGACGGACTGCACTATCTGGACATTAAATCAATGCTGAATGCGGCGGGCGGTGACTCCCGGCGTTTTTGCCTGGCATGTTTCAACGGCGAATACCCCCTTCCCATAGATGACGATATTGAAAAGCTCAGCAGGGACAGACCGAACACCCCTTCCGGCTTTTCCATTTTATAAATTGCCTGTCAAAAATTCCCGGCTCTGAAATGGTCTGGTCCGTGTTCGCAGCACGGACTAAAAAGCCTATTTGGTAATGGAGCTTCTTATTCTCTGTGATTGAGGTATAAATGAATTGGTCAGGTCCGATTTTAAGGCAAAGAAATTTCTTCTCCCACTGGTCTTCGAAAAGATATTGTCAGCAGGCCTTTACAGTGACAAAACGCGTCTTCCATGCAAAAAAGGTAGTTTCTTTTCGCTGCACAAATTGAGTCTGCTCCATTTTTTATTGTCCATTTTCTCAGAATAGCTGAGAATCTTTAAGAGGCATATAAAGAAAATAATAGGTACACTAAAAAATGGATTACCTGTTCATCGCCTTTAGAAAACAGATTACTTAACTGACTCTCAATTTTCAACCGTGACTTCTACTATATTCTGACGGGCAATAACTATTTCAGTGTCAGCCTTTTTTACAAACACATGCATTAATCCCATTATTTCGTATTGTCCGTTCTCAAGTACCCTTGTGTCCCAACTGGTAGGAAAACTCTCTTCCTTATCAGCCGACTCGCCTATCTTAATCCAGGTCTGTCTGTCTTTCCTTCGGCAATACCAGGGATTGGTTACTTTTAATATTGTACCATGTATTCCTAAAGACTCTAATTCCTTTTGCAGCAACTCTTCGTCGAGTTCCTCTCTCAGTTGTATAATACCGGAATAGCTATGAAGACTCTTGGAAGGAACAATATAATGCGGTCCCCAATTATATGACATAATTAAAACCTCCTTTGATCCTTTTAATTCCTCGTTCTTGCCTAGGTATACATATTATTTACTAAGAATACCTATTTAAAATTATGACTGTTAGTAATAATTAAATTCAAATAGGGTTCATTCGAATAAAGTACACTTCGCTTTGTAGAGTCCGTAATGATGTGGTCTAATTTTGTGGACACCATATTAATTTTATAAAACCATACTACACGACATCTGTTTTAATATAAACTATTGATTTTACATGATGTTGTGTAGTATGGTTCCAGAGACCGCAGAGCATCTGAAAAATGCTATCCCAGAATTTTGTCTACTTCCTCAGCATCGGCATCCATAACATGGGCGATCCCGGAAATTTCTGCAGCCTCTTTTGTAAGGGCCATAAGGTCATTACGGTCAATATACCTGAGAGCAAATTTCCTTGCACCAGCCATGAACTGCTGAAGTCCATGTTTTAGCCTGTCGATGTAAGAATACATGCCTATGGCTCCCGGCGGGAGCTTGCCGAAATCCTTACCGTATCTCTCCATAAGTTGAGCACTCACTGCAAAGAGGCCCATATACTTGTCTTCTATCTTTTCCCCTTCCAGCATTTTTTCCCGCAAGAGTTTTCCATGGGTCTTTCCCACCATCGCAGCAGTAAAAATTGCCCTTCCCAGGCATATGGCCTTAACATGGGGCGCTGCAAGGGCAAGGGCCTTAAAAATATGGTCTTCCAGAGACAGCCCGCCAGCGATAGCAATCGGTGGTATATATGCGCCCTTGGCAGCCAGACGCTGGCACATCTGATAAGCCAGGCATTCCAACTGCACTGTGGGAATACCCCATTCATTCATCATACGCCAGGGGCTCATGCCGGTCCCGCCCCCTGCTCCATCTATTGTGAGGAGATCTATTTTTGCATCTGAAGAATATTTTATGGCCCGGGCAAGATCGGCCGGCCGGTACGCGCCGGTCTTGAGTGTTACATATTTGGCACCCACAGTGCGTAAATGATTGACAGAGTTGTGAAAAGACTCTTCTTCCACCATTCCCAGGCGTGAATGACGTTCAAACGCCTTGAAGCCACCGGCCTTAAATGCCTCCTGGTTTGCCTCCCGGGTAGGATCCGGCAGAACTATGTAGCCCCTCTTTTTGAGTTCCAATGCCTTGTCAAGAGAATGCACATTGACTTCGCCACCGATGTCCTTGGCACCCTGGCCCCATTTCAGTTCAAAAATCCTAATCCCCAGTTTCTCTATAACGTATTCAGGT
>CAZPDU010000202.1:0-13889 GCA_964585405.1 uncultured Thermodesulfobacteriaceae bacterium
GTCCGTGAATGAGCGAGAATCATCACGCCTCGTTCGTGGAAAATTTCGAGCCTCGTATTTCGGGCTTTTTGCGCGGAATTATGTTTTAGACTTTTTACAGTGTAGTCATAACTTATATGGTACACATTACCGAAAGTGGCCTTGGGCCGAAATCGGTAATGGGGGAAAGGGCTATAGAAGGTTAAAAGGTTAAAAAGCAAAGAAACCCTGAACCCTGAACCTTTGAACCGATGAACCGCTACCAGCATTTTTACAATAAACCATGACCTTCCAGCCTTCAGCTATAAGTGGGCATATCCCTTGCTGGATTAAGAAGACAATACGGCAATACGCAGGGAGCGCCGAAAGATGGAAGACAGCTTAGTAAAAAATATATTATATAATTTCAGTAGCTTAGGAAAGAAAATGAAAGATAACAGAAAGAATAATTCGTCGAAATGGATAAAACTTTTTAACAAAAAATTTTATGGATTAATGCCGTTCCTGTTTTTCATCTTTTTTGCATCGTATTCTCTGGCGGCAGAGGTCCATTTCCAATGGGGTGCCAGTTCCGGAGTTGTCGATGGTTACAGAATTTATTACGGCTCTGAATCTGGAGGTCCTTACTTGAATTTGTTGGACGAAATTGGAGGTACTACTACCGAGTACACCGCTACGCTGGATGAAGCATGGACCTATTATTTAGTTGTGAGGGCGTTCAATGATTACGGTGAAAGCGGCAATTCCAACGAAGTTGTGTGGTCTTTTAATAGCGTTGATTCTGACCCACCAAATACGTCCGGGCACATTCCTGGGAAAAACGCAACCGGTGTCGCACCAAATACTAATATAATTGTGCATGTCATAGACGCAGGAGATGGAGTTGACCGGTCTTCTCTTGTTATGCGAGTAAATGGTGAAACTGTTGCGCCTGCAATTTCAGGCTCTCCTGCTGATTATACTTTAACTTATGATCCTTCTGTGGATTTTAATTATGGACAGGTAATCACGGTTGAGATCGACGCCCAGGATTTGTCTGATCCGCCGAATGTAATGGATCATGAATCTTATAATTTTACTATTGTTAACTCGGGTTCTGATACGTATACAAGGACGTTCGGTGATGCCTCTGAAGCGAATTGCCCCGGTACTATACAGGATACTTTTATCAATATTAATACCACGAACAGCATCAGCAGCGAATCTCTGAATACCTACACCTGGCCTGCAGACCAGGTTGCGAATGCGATCATTCTAAAGGCCGATCTGGCCGCTATTCCCTCTGGCGCGCAGGTCCAGAGCGCCACACTTTACATGTATATGACCAGCACGGAAGATGGCGGTGGCGACGATCTGTATGACATCTCAGCTCACAAACTCATCAACTACAATTCGGACCTGTCGCAATGTACTGGCTATGCATATGATGGTACCAATAGCTGGACCCCGAACAGTACCTGCTATAACAATATACCCATGGCCCAATCAGACATCGCAACAGCAGAAGACGTGAAGTCAATTGATAAAACCTACGGTTATAAGAGCTGGAATGTTACAACTATGGTCCGAGACTGGGTTACGAATCCATCGACCAATTATGGTCTTTTGTTGAATTCTGACTCTGTTGCAAGTTCGGGTAGCAATCGATTTTTTGCCTCCAGCGAAGCCTCTGATCCCAGCCAACGGCCTAAATTGGTCGTGACCTACACGGTTGGAGACGATACAACGCCCCCGGGTGATGTTATAGACTTTAATGGTGTTTCGGGCCATGATCAGATTACACTTGGCTGGACTAATCCTGCGGATTCAGATTTTGCCGGGGTGATGATCAGGTTCAGGAACGATACGTATCCACAAAATACAACTGACGGCTCGCCGATTCCAAACGGGAATGACGGGAAGATTGCAGGATCACCTGGTCAGAGTATGTCCTATGTACACACCAATCTGGATGCAACCAAATCCTACTATTATTCTGCTTTTAGCTATGATACATCCAATAACTACAGCCAGACGGCCCATGCCTTTGCGCAGCCGCTGTCGTCTGACCTTAACGCACCGGTGATCAGTAGTTTTTCGGCAACGCCGTCCACGCTGAATAATCCGGGCGGAACGACCACGTTCAGCGTCTCCGCAACAGATCCGGATGGGGATTCATTGACCTATACCATCAACTTCGGGGACGGCACGGCCAGTGGAAGCGGCAGTCAGGTAATGCATACCTATGCAACCTCAGGTACTTATACCGCTACCGTTACGGTAAACGACGGTAACGGAAACAGTGTCGGCCAATCACTACAGGTGACGGTGAATGACCTCCCGCCTGCCAACCCGAAAAACGTATCCGCCAATTAATCTCCACCACACATAAAACCACAAAAGGGGGCCTTCAGCCCCCTTTTTCTTTCCCCCACACCCCCACTTTTACCGATTTCAGCCCAAAGCCAAAATCGGTAATTCTCGCCTGCTCATCCTCCCCAAAAACATTTTACCTCTTTCAGCCCAAGGCCACTTTCGGTAATAACGGGTCGCCGCTTCTCTCTCTGCGCAGCAACTTTTACCGATTCCAGCCCAAAGCCGCTTTCGGCAATAACATACAGCACTTTGCCCATCACCATCAGCATATTTACCGATTTCAGCTCAAGGCCAAAATCGGTAATTCTCGCCTGCCTCATCCTCCCTAAAAACATTTTACCGATTTCCGCCCAAAGCCAAAATCGGTAATCTCCACCCTACTCTATGCCCATTCTCACCAATAGTGCCATCCCCTTCCCTCTATCGCCCTTCACCCCATTACCGATTTCAGCTCAAAGCCACTTTCGGCAATAGTGGTCACGATTTCTGCAGACGTTGTCTTTCACAACTACAAGCAAACCGAAGCTATTGCTTATACACTTCGAGTAATCCCCGCCACGGAATTAGGACCGGCCTGAACGAGCAAGAACAATGTGCCCCCACCCCGTCCCCCTCCCATTACCTGTTTCGGCCTTGAGCCATTTTCGGCAATAAAAGGATGCTCACTTCGCTCCCGTTATAATTTTCCCGGGCGTTGCCCACTTTCTTGTTCTCTAGCAGTAAGTAAGTCGGCGATGAGAAAGGATTAATTCCCTGCTTTCAGCCTAAGGGCAAAATCAGAAATAGTGCAAGCAGTTAAGGAAAAGACAAACAACATAAAATTACATTTTGCTGGTAAGTGGCAAGAGAGTTCAAAGCTACAGGCCGTCATGCAGCAGCAATATGGTCTTAATGATTGTGCTCTGGAGGCACATATCGAAGGGATATGCTGCATTTTATCGCAGCTTATATCTTTATCTCATAATACGATTGTTAAATCATTCCTGGTAGAAAATATGACTGCGCGATATCATCACTATGTACCTGAATGTAATCTATAATTTAATAACCGTAGGACATAGAGAAGAAATGAGAAATATGTTTTTGGACACGGATTGCAGGGATTATGGATTAGAGCAGGATTAGAAGGAATAGGGTATGCATTGGCGTAAGGGCCGAGTAAAAAGTAAATTGGTAGAATTTTCACCCTGATTCGCCATAGATTTGTCGATCTGATTGAGCGAAGGCGCAGGCATAGAGCAAGTGTTATGCTGAGGATTTTGCGATTAAGGATCGATTAAAGATATGATGAAGATAGTATCCGATAATAGCCAAGTTCTTTTTCTCCCGGCCCTATGTGCAGTATGATGAGCCGAGGGTTCTCGTTGATTTCTATGTAAATTAGAGATATTGTTTTTTTTAGAAAGAATTCGTTTTAAGTATGGTGTAAAAATCTGTCCTTAAAACTCGTAAAAAGGAGAATTATCTCATGCTTCCTTCTGCCAACGAACAATACATAGTGGATGAGAAAGGGAATCCTATGGCGGTTATCCTTCCAATAAAAGATTACAAAAAGATTCTTTCAATCCTGGATGAAGTCGAAGATTATAAAGAAACCAGAATTTTGTCTGAATCGGCTGAATTTAAAAATTTGGTCAAGAAGGGATTGGAGGACGTCAGGACAAACAGAATCAAATCATGGAAGGAAGCTTGGGATGAACTATGACGTTTATCTAACAGAGACTTTCCAAAAATCCATAAAAGTCCTGAAAAAGAAATATCGTCACGTCAAAGAAGATCTTGTGCTCAAAATCCGGGTATTAGAGAAAAATTCCACTATTGGCGACCCTATTCCAGGCTGGAATAAGGAAATTTGGAAACTAAGAGTTGCCAGCTCTGATGTCAAAAGGGAGAACGTGGCGGGTTCCGATTAATCTATTTCTGGAAAGGACGGGAAATGAAGATCTATCTCCTGGCCGCCTATTTCAAAGGGGAAAAGACAGAAATCACCAAAAATGAGATCGAGAAGTTGCTCAAAAAGCTTAACCAGGAATTGGAGTAGTACCGTTACTTGAATATTTGGATGTCTATAATGCTTAGATTCCTTATTGAGCCTGTAACAGTTCCCGCAAAAGGCTCGGCGGTTTTTGCTCCTTTTGCTTTTCAGTGTTGTTTCGAAATACTCACCAAATACTCTCACGCCTTCGCGTTAGTCGCGGCGTAAAAAAAGCAATTACTATCAAGTATGTCATAAATGTTTCCCAGCGAATTTTCCATTTTATTGAAATATTCAAAATTTCCTCAGTATAAGTAATTGAGATTAAATTATAAATCTTATATTTCGTCTTGTGGCACGATCTTCGCTACCATTTTCCCTTTCGACTAATTTCTTGCCGATATATATCTGTGCGTAATTCAAAAAATATCTTCACAATAAATATGACCATTGTCTTCTCAGCCTTCAGCTATAGGTAGGCATACAGCTTTGAATTAATAAAAAAACAGAGGCGATAATAAGTTCCAACGAAAGATAAAAGATGACAGAAAAAGTAACTCGTCAAAAAGGATAAAATTTTTAAACAAAAAATTTTATTTAGTAATGCTCTTCATTTTTTCCATTTTTTTCGCATCGTATTCTTCGGCGGCAGAGGTCCATTTCCAATGGGGAACCAGCTCCGGAGTTGTTGATGGTTACAGAATTTATTACGGCTCTGAATCTGGAGGTCCATACGCGAATTTGTTGATTGAAATCGGAGCCGCAACCACCGAGTACACCGCTACACTGAATGAAGGATTGACATATTATCTGGTTGTGCGGGCGTTCAATGATTACGGTGAAAGCGGCAATTCCAATGAAGTTGTGTGGTCCCAGGTTGGGGATTCAACGCCTCCGGGTGATGTTACCGACTTTAGTGCTGTCTCAGGTCCTGATCAGATTACACTTGGCTGGACTAATCCTGCGGATTCTGATTTTGCCGGGGTGATGATCCGATACAGGACTGACGGTACGTTTCCGCAAAATACAGCTGATGGATTTCCGATTCCCATTGGCAATGACGGTAAGATTGCCGGATCTCCGGGTCAGAGCATGTCCTATACACAAACCAATCTGGATTCAACCAAATCCTATCACTACTCTGCCTTTAGCTATGATAAATCCAATAACTTCAGCCAGACGGCCCATGCGTTCGCACAGCCCCTGCCGCCTGATGCACCGGTAATTGAAAGCTTTACGGCAATGCCGTCCAGCCTGAATAATCCGGGTGAAACGACCACGTTCAACGTTTCGCTGCAGATCCAAATGACGATACACTGACCTATATCATTAACTTTGAAGACAGCACGGCCAGTGGAAGCGGCAGCCAGGTAGTGCATACCTACACAACGCCAGGCACCTATACCGCCACGGTCACAGTAAATGACGGAAACGGAAACACTGCTGGCCAATCACTACAGGTGACGGTGAATGACATCCCTCCCGCCAGCCCGAAAAACGTATCCGCCAATTAATCTTCACCCTACATAAAAACACAAGAGGGGCCCCTCCCCCCTTTTCTTTTCCCGCCCCCATTACCGATTTCAGCCCAAAGCCAAAATCGGTAAATTCATACAGCACTTCGCCCATCACCATTATCGCTTTTACCGATTTCAGCCCAAAGCCACTTTCGGCAATTTAAATTGGCTCATCTATCCTGTTAACGGAATTAGTGCCACCCAACAAGAAAAAACAATACGCCTCCACCTCGTCCCCCTTCCATTAACTGTTTCGGCCTTGAGCCATTTTCGGCAATAAAAGGATACTCACTTCGCTCCCATTATAATTTTCCTAGTCATTGCCCACTTTCTTGATGTCCGACTGTCAACCGCCCGTAAAAAAGCCGCGCTTTGACCACTTAAAATTGACTTCGTTACCGATTTCAGCCCAAAGCCACTTTCGGTAATATAAAATGTGCTTACCTATCCAAGTTGTTTATACATTGCAATTATCAATGCTTGCACTAAAATCTACTTTACCGCTTTCAGCCCAAGGCCAAATTCAGTAAAATTATTTAATGCCATATATAAAATAGATTGTTCAATGGACTTTGATGAACTCCTGAAACAGGGCAAGATAAAAAGGATATTCAGGGCCAAACGAAAGATTACTTCCCCTAATTTTGTATCTCATATCACGCAGCGTGCGGCCGGGGATGCGCCTCTTTTCCTGGAAGATAGCGATTATCTGTTTATGCTTTCCAATTTGAAGGAGGTATCTCTTAAGCAATCTTTAGATATTTATGCCTTTTGCCTCATGCCTAACCACATCCATATTCTTTTGCGCCCTTGCAGAGCTGAGCTTCAGGAAGCAATGAGAGATTTATTTGCCCGTTATGCCATGGTTTTCAATAGGAAATATGAGAGAAAAGGACATCTTTTCGGGGGCCCTTACCGTCAAGCTGTCTGTCTGGATGATTCATATCTGCTTGCCGCATCCCTTTATATTCATGTGAATCCGACACGGGCAGGTCTTGCAGCAGATCCTCGTGACTATAGATGGTCCTCAATCAAGCTGTATAACGATTTGAACGCACCGCCCTCGTTCGTGAAACCGTCTTTTGTGCTTGACCTTTTAGCAAAAGAGCAAAAGAAGCAGATAGAAATTTACTCAAAATTGTTGAATAATTCCATTGTCATAGATGCAGGAAATGCGCTAGAAAAGACCGATGCAGTAAGTTTTCTCCGCAAAGTCCTTGTCCGAAATTTTCCTGCCGTGTTTTCGAGGTTGCGAAGACAGAAGCAGATTGAGCATTTAACTGGTCTGGAAATGCTTGATGACGAAGAAATAGAGCATGCGATTCAAGGTATGAGGGATCCGAAAACCAAGATATGTCCAGATGAGAAAAAGGCCCGAAAGTTTCTTATAAAACAGCTTATTGCCAGGGGATACAAGAGAAGAGATATAGCCACAAAGCTCGGAATCTCCGTCAAAACCGTCTACAATATTCTGAAGTTGCAGGATTGATCTTGAAATAATTACCTATTTCGGCCCAAGGCCCAAATAGGTAAAAGTTCAACCTCGATATTTTTTGATGGGCAGAGTTTGAGGTTGTTTGTAATGTTACGATACAGGGCTGACGATATGTATCCGCAAATAGAACTGTCGGATTGCCGATTTCAAACCGCAATGAATGATAGAAAAGTTGCGGGATCACCTGTTCCGAGTACGCCCTATACACACCAATATGGATTCAACCAAATCCTGCTGCTATTCGGCCTCCAGCTAAGATACATCCAATAAATACATTCAGACGACCCATGCCTTTGCCTAGCCTCTGTCGCCTTATGCACCGCTGATCAGCAGTTTTACGGCAACGCCGTCCACTTTGATTTGAATAATACCGGGCGGAACGACCACGTTCAACGTCTCCCCAACAGGACCAAAGGCTGATCACCCTGATAACCTATAGAATCAATTTGGGAGACGGCAGCCAGGGTAGTACATACATAGTTCGCGCACAAGATACTTATCCCGCCATAGTCGAAATAATGACGAAAATGGAAATAATGTAGGATAATCCCTGCGATTGACGGTGAATACCATTGCTCATGCCAGGCCGAAAAACGTATTCGCCAATTAATCTTCTCAATACATAAAAGCGAAAATCAGGGACTCTCGGCTCCCTGATTTGTTTAATAAAGAAATCGGCCACAGATACACACCGATTTGATTATCCACCGACCGATATCAAAAGATAAGGATTTTGGCCAGGGATTACAAATGAACTGACACAGAATAAAGGCATATCCAATATCCACTGATTTGCTGCCCACATAAGTAAATAAATTGTCTGTGCACCATTCTTAATATCCTTCAGTGCAAAATGTCCATGTAGATCAATGTCTATCTATGCTTAAAAATAATTTACTAATAAGAAAAATTTTTTATTTTCAGAGTAACAAAAAGGCCTCTAAAAAGCTTACAGAGTGGTCGGTGAAATTGCTTTATAATCTAATATGCTATTCTCTTTTGTATATACTGATATACTTCCTTGCGATGGATGATGCCAAGTATGAAAATCTCGTTACCAGATATCTTGAAAATGACCCGATAATTCCCGACTCTCAATTTCCAATAGCCGCCCGCTTCGCTCCAAATACAGAGAAAGGATTAAAATAAATGATTGCTGCCAATGTATCAGCAACAACCCTGGAAACCCGGACCAGTGTTTTCAAATGAAATGTGCTAAAGGGTGGTAGTAATGAAAATGGGGGAAATATCAAAGAGCTGCTTTGGCAAGCCCTTGGTCCAGTGTAACTAATTCCGCCCCTGTCTGTCTGGCCAGCCAGAGGTAGCTGGCGTCGTATATCGTAAGTCCCGTCTGCTCCGCAAGCAATACGATGCTCTGGAGATTGATCTCGATCCGCTCAATGTCCATGTCTTCGAACATAGCCAATGCCTTTAATATTACCCGGCGTTGCATCGCATGGCATTGAAGCTTCTTACGACAAATACTGGCCACCTCAAAGGGTAGAAGATAGGGCGCTATCAGTCGGTCGCCCTCCAGTCTTTCAGCTATTTCAGGCCCCTCCGGTTCCCCGAACAGCAACGCACCTATGGCGGAGGCATCCACCACCTTAATGGCCATTCCGGTCCTCCCGTATCATTTGAGCTGATTCCGAAGGAGTACGCAGACCGAGGCGCTGGACTTCAGCAAGGACTTCCGCCGGACTTACCGGTGCATCATTATGTACGGCCTCCTCGATGATCGCCAGCAGCTCGCCCTGAAGTGATCTGTGATTACGTGCTGCTCGGGCCTTGAGACGCCTGACCACGTCTTCCCTTGCGTTCTTGATTGAAAGTGTAACCGGCATGACTTTACCTCTGCTTTTATTCCAAAATGGAACTAAAATAGTGCCAATATGCTGCCAAGTCAACAGGAATTGATTAAAAAATAGATTTCATCGCCACTTCGCTTGAGTTCGCCAGGAAAGGCTTTTTATGAGAGGGGACGGGAGGCGCTGGAACGCGCCTCCCTCTTCGATAGAATTATTTACTGGATGGAATACGTGACCTTACCATGGCCTGTATGGCCTTCAGCGTCGCTGGCAATGATTTCTATTGTATGGGTCCCTGATGGCAGTGCGATGCCCGGCAATGAAAACCTTACGCTGTTTTCGTCCATGCTGGCAATGGATGTGATCAGATAATTCACACTGGCCGCAGTAATATCGATGCCATTGTACAAAAAATGGAAGTCGGTCAGATTGGAAAGCCCTTGTGGATCACTCACTGTAAATGCGAGAGTAAAAGGACCTTGCTCTACATCCCCGGAAAAGGGCGTTATGACTATAGTGGGGGCGCCCAGGGAGACTATCCTGGTTATCCGGCCTGAACCGCCCTCGGCAATAAGCATGTCATTGCCGTACAGACCGCCCTCTGAAAAATGGATCTCCACCGGTCCGTCAAATCCATCGGCAAACGTGGAGACCGTTCCTGAAGGTGATATCTTAAGAATTTCACCTGTATTTTTGTCGCTGATATACAGAAAGTCACCGAAAGGTGTATTGTATCCAAAGGCCAGGCCGATAGGGCGGGGCAGGCCCGTTACAAAGACTTCAATATTTTTGTTCTGATCAATCCTGACCACCTGACCGTCATCGGTGTTTGTCACATAGAGATATTCTCCAAATGCTCCTCCCTGGCTGAAGGCCAGCACAGAAGGCCGGTCCAGACCGGTCAGAAAATCAGAAACAGCCCCCGCTGCAGAGACCGTAACTATCTTGTTCGCATTGGCAGAGGCGACATACAGGTCTGACCCGAATGCGCCGCCCGGTCCCCATACCATATCAAGCGGGGAATCAATACCGCTGGCAAAACCGGTCTTGGCCCCGTTAGGAGCCACTCTAACGATGTTGCCGTCAGTACTGTATGATTCACTGACATACAAGTGATGGCCAAAGGCGCCCCTCCCGAAGAGAATTGCCACTGGGTATGTGACACCTGTAGAAAGAACGGACTTCACCCCGGCAGGGCTGATCCTGCTTACGGTGTCCGTATCATATTCAGTAACAAAGAGATTGGCGCCGTACACACCTCCGGGATAAGAAATCGTTATGTCCTGCGGATTGGACAGACCGCTGTTAAGCACTACAGCTCGAAAACCCGGTTCCATGATCGTAATGTCGGCAAGGGCCGGAACAGTAAAAAAGGCGCAGATAAACACACACAGAATTAATTTTAAGGCTGGATGCTTCATGAAAACTCCTCCCGAATATTCGCCGATGGATTTGAATACCTTTCAATAACAAGGCCTTATTTTCAAATCGGTTTGGTATTACTGATCGGTTTCCAGAAGAAGAAACTTAAATAGGCTGGGAGTTTCTATTGGCCAACGTAGCCTTCACCGGTTGCTATGAAGCGCCAGCGGAATAACAATCCGGTGCAAGGCATTGTTGGGATTTTTGCACCTGTGTTTTAATGGGACTGAAGTGAAGGATGTGCACAACTTGTTAAATAATTTTAAGATGCCGAGTGACATTGTAGTAAAATTTCTGAATTATCATGTGCCTATTAGTTTATGATAACTTGGTCTTCCTGAAACAATGATTTCTCGATCAGAATGTTTTTAGTGCCACTAGGATCAGCCGTAAATAAAAGGATACGAAGGTTTTCAACAGCTCTTGAAAAAGAAACGTAAGCAAGCCTGATCGACCTGTCGAGCTGGCCTTCTGTTGGACTTCCAGCTAACTCTGGCACAAGCATTTTTGTGAAACTATATAGGTTCCACGCTGCTTCAATATCATCATAAACCACAACTACATTTTTATATTCTTCACCTTTCACACCGTGCTGAGTACTGTATGGTGTGTTGTCATTTATAAAAGCAGTATATGGTTCAATTTCATCGGTATGCATCTTAAAAAATTCATCAACGAGCCAGTCTTCCTTATCTATTTCATGTAAATCCTCGTTATAATCCTCATCTCGCGGTGATCTTTCAAGGTGCCGGGAAAGCCGTTCTGAGACCTCAATGATTTCGTTTTTCTGACAAAACAATAAAATCTCTCGGAGGGCATAATTTGACCATTTTTCCGATAGTTCCTCAATAAGGCCTTTAGCCGAATCTCTCATTTTTCGAAGTGATTCTTTAGCATTTTTGCCTTTGGGATTAAATGTCGGGCTTGAATTTCTTAGGATATCCAGGACTTCCTTTTGATTGTTTGTCCTGTGCGCAATCAGTAAAGGGGATATCACTTTAATAAAAGGTTTTAACAAAAAGTGATCTCCAGACTCATAGTCCTCTTGAGTGCGTGTTGAAGCATATAAACCGGTAAATAATTTTTGGAGTGTTTCAAATCCAAGACGTTTAGCAATCATTTGTCTGACTAAGAATAAATACTTGGTTTCCTCATTCTCATGAAGGCCCCAGATTTTAAGAATATCGTTAAATTTGGCGGAAGCTCTTTCAATTTGTTTGTCCGTGTACCGCTTTCTTGGGCCTTCTGGTTGCTCCGCAGCAACAAGTCTAATCTCCACACTTCCCTCAAGCTTTGATGCATCACCTGCAGGAACCTGTTGAATGTCTTTTCTAAATGAATTCAGAAGTTTTATAACAGCCTTAGAGCATCTGAAATTTTCTTCTTTCTTTATTAGTTTGAATCCTTCAGGCCCTGTGAAATCTCCGGCACGTTTATCGTAAATTTGTTGAACAGGATCACCAAAATATCCAACAATAGGTAAGTCGCTTCCCGAACATATGGTATTAAGTGCCATTACAATCTCAGTAAATGTATCCTGTGCTTCATCTACAAAAACGTAGGGATACTTTTGGGCCATAATCTTCTGAAGAATCACGTTGTTGGTGATTAGGTGTCCGGCTATGGCTATAATGTCATCATGACTGAGTTGCCCTTCACTATAGTTACTAAACGTTGAGTTCTCGCTGTAAGAGAAACCAGATACCTCTTGGAGAGATGTAATATCCTCTTGCAGGGAGGCAATCCTTTCCCTAGCGCTAACTGCCTTCTTGCTGTTTCCTCCATTATCATCTTGCTGCTTTTTAGCTATTTGTGTAGGGATGTGATGATCAATGAGAGTTTTTCTTATATCGGTGGAAAATCTATTAATGATACTCCATAAAAAACTATGAATGGTTGAAACATAAAATATTTCATCGAAATTGAGTCGACTGAATATTACATCAACAGCACGGTTCGTGTATGTGATGCAGAGTATCTTTTGATCTTTTTTCCTGAGTTCACCAGCCTTTGTATCCCGTATATAAAATAGAGCTGTTAATAAAGATTGGGTTTTTCCAGAACCGGCACCGGAAATAACAGAAAAGCTCTGGTGTTTGTCAATACATTCCTTGATCTCTATATCTGCCTTGGTAGGGATTAGATTGGGGCTCATTAGGTAAGTGCCTCCTGAATAGTTCCAAGCTGATTTCCCATCTTTGATTGGAGCCAAATTAATCCGGCCTT
The DNA here is from genome assembly GCA_964585405.1 of uncultured Thermodesulfobacteriaceae bacterium. Classification (GTDB taxonomy): domain Bacteria; phylum Desulfobacterota; class Dissulfuribacteria; order Dissulfuribacterales; family UBA3076; genus UBA3076. The sequence goes on from CAZPDU010000202.1 coordinate 12,778, forward strand.
GATGTAATGGGGCACTTTCCAATCCTCTTCCGAAAAAACAATATCTAATGCGAATTCCGCTTTTTTAAAATTAGCTGATTTTATTATGTTGTAAATTTGCTCATAATCTTTATGGTGATCACCTTCGAGTGTTATAGAAGTTGCAACCTTTCCGTCTTTAAACAGGTCTAGATTCTCGTAAATAAAAGCTTCCTCGAAGGTTCTACCATGCATCTTTTCATCTGATTGATATCCAGCTACAGACACAGGTTTTTGGAAGGTTAGATAACAACAGTTATCTGCAAGAATCTGATCTGCTTCTTCCTTATTATTTAACTGTTCAACGGTAATATCCTTATCATAGAAAAACTTAAGGCACGCGTTAGATGTCTTAGCGCCTGGTGTATCTGCCCGGCATGATTTTCTGGAGTCATTGGGATCAACAGAATCACAATCCGTTATAATAAGGTAGGGTATTCCGATAAATTTAAAGAGTTCCGCAAAACGATGAGCGTAGGCACCGCCGACTTCGAGAACTGTTAGGTAACAGATTTTTAGTTCTTTAGCTTCCTTTTCAATCATCTTTGGAAGTAGGAGCTTTTCAGCAATCCCCTCAACAAGGACAGCAGCGTCGGCAAAAAACAGATCACAATGGGTAAGCTTCAAGTATTGTTTAAGGAATTTCAGGGTTTCTTTTCTGTTATCTTCTTCACCTGGAGCCGAAGTGTCTTTGGGCTGAAAATCCTGTAGGCTTATGACAGTTGATGCGTGAAGAGCTTTTACCCCTTCAGAACATTCCCCTTTAATCTGACATCGTTTAAAATACCTAACCTTTTGAAATTCAACAGCATCTAATATATGGGAAGAGTGTGTCGTAACGCAAAGTTGCGGTATCAGACTTTCTTCTCCTGCATCTTTGGCATTTTCCTTAAGGACATTCCAAATATTTGTAATAAATGTTTGCTGAACTTGTGCGTGAAGGTGAACTTCTGGTTCTTCGATAAATACTAAATGACATATGGGCCTATTGATTTTAGTACTGAAGTTTCCCACTTTTTTGAGGAGGTAAATCCGAAATCAATTTATGATGCCCGAATGGTCACCAAAAAATCCAATGATTTCAATAGGATAGT
>CAZPDU010000203.1:0-10197 GCA_964585405.1 uncultured Thermodesulfobacteriaceae bacterium
CCAGGTTCCTCCTGGCATCGATGGCCACCGTCACCCTCTCCGGTCCGAAATCATTTGCTGCCTGCCGGACCAGATCCGGATTCTTAACAGCCGCACTATTCATGGATATTTTTTCAGCACCCACATCAAATACCGATCTTATATCCTCCAAAGAGGAAATGCCGCCGCCGACCGTAAGTGGAATACTGATAACCGATGAGACCCTCCTGACCCATTCCAGCATGGTCTTTCGATTTTCCAGTGTCGCAGCGATATCAAGCATGGCCAGCTCGTCAGCCCCTTCCCTCTCATAAAAAGACGCATTCTCCACTGGATCGCCTGCGTCTTTCAGGTCCACAAAATGTATACCCTTGACGACCCTTCCGTCTTTCATATCAAGGCACGGCATGATTTGTATTGTATTCATTATTTCTCCTTTTATTTTTTAAAAATCCCCATGATTATTTTTTTATCGACCTTTTGGCCTTTGAATAGAGTCTGATATACTTCTCCCTTACCTTACTCCATGTATAGTTTTCGTATATATTCCGCACCGCGTTTATTTGCATCTCCCTTATGGTATCAGGTGAATTCCTGTAGGCATTTAAGGCCCTGTTCATGCACTTCATAAGGGCATCGGGTGCAGAATCCTTATAAGTGAAACCGTTAAAGCCGTCTTTGACCTTTACCAGACCGCCCGTGGTGTGCACAACGGGCAGATTGCCCATGAGCTGAGCCATGAAATCAGTAAGCCCGCAAGGCTCGTATCGGGATGGAATTACAAAAAAATCCCCTGCGGCATAAATCAGATTTGCAAGCGTTGAATCGTATCCTATAAGCAATGCCAGACGCTCCTCATCAGCCAGGTGCTCTGCGAGGGATATCATCCGTTTCTCTATATCCCTGCTCCCGCTGCCCAGGATTATTACCTGGACCTTTTTATCCTCAGACAGCAGATTTTCCAGGACCTCACCCAGTATATCCAGACCCTTCTGCTCGGAAAAACGGCTCACCACAGTAATCAGGGGCTGACTCGGACTGTAATCAATAGCGCCGTATGTCTTAATACCGCTGATGTCACCAAACATCGCTCTGATGACAAGCTCTTTTCTGCAGATTGATTTACCGGCCAGATCACCCCTGGCTGGATCAAAGGCCGCAGGAAGTCCTAATTTCCCAGGTTGTTTGGGGCTGAACTCATCAGGATTGATGCCGTTTGTAATACCTTCTATCAATATGCCCCGGTCCTTAAGGGTATGACCCAGCCAGCCTGTAAGGGCGTCCAGCTCTGTTTCCTGGAGCTCCCTTGCGTAGTTTTCACTTACCGTATTTATGGGCGCATAAGCCGCACCGGCAAGAAACGGATTAAAAGAACCATTGAGAACAGCGTTGTATATGGCCCGCTGGGGCAGCCCGGTTACAGCCGTGGCAAAAAACAGGTCCGCCACATCCTGGTGATAGCCCAGGCCGGCATTATGTATGGTAAGCAGGGCGCCACTGTCCTCAAAGTACTGCCGGAAGCCGTCAATTTCCCTCATCATGGCCGGAAGCACGCTTGTATGACCATCCTGACAATGGAATACATCAGGCCTGATACCTGTGAAAATTGCGTAATCCAGTACGGCCTTCTGAAGCAGAATATTCATGGCAAAATAGTCCAGGTGTCCATCTCCTTTCTTATGACTGGGATCAATGCGCTCTTCTTCCTCCGTATACAAGTAGATCCCAAGTTTTTCACTGAAGCGGACTGCCTCTACGAGTATTATATCGACACCATTCAGATTCCTGCGCCAGAAGCCTACACCTTCCCTGCGTTCTTCGCGTGCATAATGCAAGTCTACATCGAACTGCGGACAGGGATTTTTAAAACTCAATTCTTCCGGTTTTATAAAACCGTAACGAGGCATAAAGACTGAAACCTCATAGCCGGCACGCGCCAGCGATTCCGCAAGATCCCGGCTCACATCCTTTACCCCGCCTGCACCGGCTATCCCTCTGTACTCACGGGTCAACATCCATATGGATTCAACATCATTCGAGTCTTTAAAATTCCGTAATGCCTTCATGAGCCCTCTTATCTTATTCGGTTGGTTATTCGAACCCGGCTTTTTCACACCAAGGCACAGATATCCTGGCTTCGCCTGTTACTGTCAAATTTTTGCATGTAAATGTGAATAACCACATCGCCCTTGTCAAGTAAAGCCTGTGAATTTATGTTGATGCTTGTTTTTTTTATCAATATAGTCGTTAGCAATATATTAATTTGGCAATATTCGAGCGCAACTTGGTTTAGAGTTAGATTTGCAGACAAATGAGAAAGCCTGTTAAAAATATACTGGATACCATTGGTAATACTCCGCTAATCCCCATTCGCCGTCTCGATCCCGGTAAGAAGGTCACCATTCTGGCCAAGATGGAAAGCTTTAATCCAGGAGGCTCTATTAAAGATCGCATTGCCCTTTCCATGATTGAAAGGGCCGAGGCACGTGGAGAGCTGACAAAGGACAGAATAATCCTTGAGGCAAGTAGTGGTAATACAGGCATTGGTCTTGCGATGGTATCGGCTGTAAAGGGTTATCGCTGTCTTATCGCCATGAGCGAGGCAGCCAGTATAGAGCGTCGTCAAATCATGCGCGCATACGGTGCTGAAATCCTCCTGACCCCTGCCCGCTTCGGGACTGACGGGGCCATAGAGGCGGTATACAAACTGGCGCTTGAAAACCCTGATCGCTACTTCTGCACAGACCAGTACAACAATCCGGACAATTCTCTGGCACACTATCACGGTACTGCCCCGGAGATATGGGAACAGACCGAGGGCAAGGTGAATGTAATAGTAACCGCCATGGGGACCACAGGCACCCTGATGGGTATTACGCAACGTTTTAGAGAACTCAATCCAAAGGTCAGAATAGTAGGAGTGGAGCCATACTTTGGTCACGGCATCCAGGGACTTAAAAATATGAAGGAATCTTACCGCCCTGGGATATTTGACAAGCGCCTGCCGGACGAAATTGTCAATGTACACGACGATGAGGCCTTTGAGCTGACTAAAAGGCTCGCATTGGAGGAAGGGCTTTTTGTCGGCATGAGTTCAGGTGCTGCCATGGCGGCGGCACTTTCACTGGCCGCGAAACTGGAACAGGGCCTTATGGTCGTGATTTTTCCTGATAGGGGCGACCGTTATCTGAGCACAGATATTTTTTCAGTCCCACAGGTTGAGCAGGCAGATAACACCAAGGCCCTGCGACTCATTAACACCCTTACTCGAAAAAAAGAGATCTTCGAGCCATTAAATCCGGGAAAGGCAGGGATCTATTCCTGTGGACCCACGGTACATGAATTTGCCCACATGGGACTCTGCAGAAGACTGGTGGTTGCGGATCTTTTGAAACGCATACTTGAATACCAGGGTTATGAGGTCACACACGTGATGAACATTACGGACCTCGATGACAAGACGATCCATGCCGCACTGTCTCAAGGGATAAGTCTCAAGGAACTTACAGACCTTTATACCCAGGCCTTTATGGAAGACGTATCTTCCCTGAATATAAGGCCTGCCGCCTGCTATCCCAGGGCAAGCACCCATGTTGAGGCAATGATCAAACTGACCGAACGACTGGTTGAAGCTGGTTATGCATATGTAAAACACGGTTCGGTATACTTTGACATATCAAAACTGCCTTCATATGGAAGGCTATCCAGGGTCAACCTCTCCGATATTGATATTGGAAGGACAGTAGACCTGGATGACTACGAAAAGGACAGTCCTGTTGACTTCACGCTGTTCAAGAGGGTAACCCTGGATGAACTCAAAAGGGGAATAGGTTTTAAGACAAAATGGGGGCAGGTCCGGCCGGGCTGGCATATAGAGTGTGCCGCAATGTCAATGCAGTATCTGGGAGAATTTTTCGATATTCATACAAGTGGCTGCGATCTCATTTTTCCCCATCATGAAAATGAGATTGCAATTGCAATGGCCCTCACCAACCATCCACTTGCCCGGACCTGGGTTCACAGCGAGCTTATTTTGGTCGATGGAAAGAAGATGTCACGCTCAGCGGGCAATGTTGTTACGCTCCGTGATTTAATGAAAAAGGGTTTTACCGGAAGACAGGTAAGATTTTTTCTGCTCAGGACCCACTATAGAAAGCCTATTCATTTCTCTTATGAATACCTGGAAGAATCAGCCAGGGCATTGAAACGATTTGACTATTTCGTCTCTGAAGTCCAGGCCTTTATTATGGACAAAGTCCCCGCTGGAGAACCGAATCCGGATACCATAAAGGCCTTAGAGTCCATGAAAAACGCATTTAACCTCGCTGTTAATGACGATCTTAATACTTCAAAGGCCGTGGGGACGATCTTCAGATTGATCAGATATGTAAACCGGCTCATTGCCGCCCGGAAATTTTCTTCCCTGGATGCCCAAAGTGTCATGGATACCCTGCAGGATGTGGATAAGGTCCTTGGTTGCCTGGATATTTCTATACCCCAACCAGAGCTAATAAAGAAGATCCAGGACCTGGTCTCACAGAGGGAAGAGGCCAGGAACTCAAAAAACTGGGACATAGCAGATACTATTCGGGGGCAACTCCTGGATCTTGGAGTAGAGGTAATGGACACTGAAAGCGGAATCCGCTGGAGATGGATTAAAAAAGTTTAGGATAAAGGAAGAATTATGCGCACATTTTTGGACTGCATTCCCTGTTTCATGATCCAGGCCCTGAGAACCGGTCGTCTGGTAGGTCTTCCCGACGAGAAGATTCTCAGGTTGCTGATAGATATAGGAGAAAAACTCAAAAAAATCAGCCTGGATGATCCTCCGCCCAAGACGGCAGTAATGGTGTATGATCTTATAAACAGATACACAGGCGAACCGGACGCCTTTAAGAGAGTAAAAAGGCAAGCGACCGATAGGGCACTCGCCCTTTATCCCGAATTGAAAAAAAAAGTCATGGAGGCTGAAGACCCATTGGGGCTCGCTATGCGGCTTGCTACGGCAGGAAATGTGATTGATTTCGGCGTATCATCCAGTTATGACCTGGAATCGGAGATTCAAAAAATAATACACCAGCCTTTTGGGAGATGGGATGAGCAGGAATTTAAAAAGGCGATTAGCACGGCGGACTGGATCCTATATCTGGGGGACAATGCGGGAGAGACCGTATTTGACCGCCTTCTTATAGAGACCATGGGGCATAAAGTCACTTATGTGGTCAGGGAAAAACCGATTATTAACGATGCCACCATGGAAGACGCTGTAGAAGCAGGGCTTGATAAAATAGCAACCATCATGTCATCCGGGTGTGCCACCCCTGGTACTGTTTTGAGCCAATGTTCCCCTGAATTCCTTGAGTTACTCAAAAAGGCACCTGTCATCATCAGTAAAGGTCAGGGAAATTACGAGACCCTGTCAGGATCAGGCATACCTATATTTTTCTTCCTGAAGGCCAAATGTGATGTGGTGGCAAGGCACCTCGGGGTAAGAAAAGGCGATCTGGTCCTTGCTTACAGCTCCTGAACGCAGAGTCCTTCGGGCGAATTTAAAAATCTTTGACTCGGATTCTACGGATTACACCGCTTAATACGTGGTCATCTACATAATCCGTGGCCAGAAAGTCCTATATTTTGAACTTAGCAGGTAATCTTGAGTACACAACGCACGCCCGGCCATAGTGGAAAGGCGGTCCATCTTGCCCGTTCGGCGGGATCGGTGAGTATTGCAGTACTCTTTTCCCGCATATTGGGCCTCGTAAGAGAGCAGGTGCTTGCAGGTCTTTTTGGTGCCGGTACTGCAATGGACGCCTTTGTTGTGGCCTTTCGTATACCCAATCTCCTGAGGGACCTCTTTGCAGAGGGCGCACTGAGCGCGGCGTTCGTTACAGTCTTTACCGAATACGATCAAAAACGATCAAAAGAAGAGATCTGGCATCTTGTAAACAACGTCCTGGCAGCAGTCACCGTAGTTGTTTCTTTGACCGTTATTCTAGGAATGATCTTTTCCCATGAACTGGTAACGCTGCTCGCACCGGATTTTGCCAAAGTAGCCGGCAAGGTCGAACTTACCCAGCGGCTGACAATCATAATGTTTCCTTTCTTACTGCTGGTCTCTATTTCGTCAGTACTCATGGGTATATTAAACACAAGGGGTTATTTCTTCATCCCCTCCCTGGCATCCAGTTGTTTTAATATGACCTCCATAATTGTGGGTGTAGGATTAGCACTATTATTGCCGCTGTTCGGGCAACCGGCCATAATGGGTATGGCGGTAGGGAGCCTGCTGGGTGGCCTCTCCCAAATGGGGATACAGGTGCCTGCTGTTCTGCGCCAGGGGCTTAAAATAAAGCCGGTGATGGATCTGGCGGATCCGGGACTAAGACATATAGGCCGGCTGATTCTGCCTGCCATAATAGGTCTGTCCGCCACGCAGATCAACATCTTTATAAATACAAACTTTGCCTCTCGCTGCGCAGAAGGGAGTGTTGCCTGGCTTAATTATTCATTCAGGCTGGTACAATTTCCCATAGGGCTCTTTGGCGTAGCTGTTTCCATCGCAACACTTCCTGTTGTGGCAAGGTTGGCAACAAGGGGCGACTATAAAGTACTGGGTGATACGCTGGTTTCGTCTCTCACCCTGGCATCTGCCCTTACGATTCCCGCTGCCGTAGGTCTGTGGGTCCTGGCAGAACCAATAGTAGGTCTCATCTTTGAACACGGCCGATTTACTCCATCAGATACCTTTATGACCGCCCAGGCCTTGAGATTTTATTCAATCGGGCTCCTGGCCTATGCAGCAGTGAAGATAGTGGTGCCGGTATTTTATGCCCTTAATGACACACGATGGCCGGTAATAGGAAGTTTTTTGGCAGTAGCGCTCAATATATGCATCATACTTGCTGCATTAGACAAATTACAGCACAGGGCCATAGCGCTATCCACCTCTGCCACCATGATATTCAACTTCATGCTTCTGGCTGCGGTGCTTTACAAAAAAATAGGCGGGTATCCTTCAAGAAGGCTTTTCCTGTCTCTGGGAAAGATTTTTCTGGCATCCGGCATAATGGGCCTGTTGGTATGGTGGGTTGAAATTCACATCACAGGCGACCCTGGTCTCCGGCTTTCAACTATCAAGGTCTTTGCATCCATGTTATTGGGCATAGTATCATACGGCGTACTGGCCTACGCGTTAAAACTTACTGAACTTACTGAAATAATTAATAAAATTATAAAAAGGATAATTTATTGATGGTTGAATATTGATTCGCTGAGGTCTTTAAAACAGACAGAGCACAGGAATATATTAACTGAATTGCCAGAACCTGATCCAGCCCTGTTTACACTTGATTCAAGTCGTAATCTCCAACTCATAAATCCTATATCTCACCCGATCTCACCATATTGCAGAGTAACTCCCTGTAGTTTATGCCTGCCTTTCTGAAGCCTTGAGTACCAAAATTCATGTTTGCTTCAAGGATAAGAATTTTTCCCTGATGCTCACATATATCGAGCCCCACAAAATCGAAACCGCAACGTACGGCAACATCCAGTCCCGCTTCAAGTATCTCTTCCGGTACGGGATCAAGCAGAATCCTCCCTCCCTTGGCCACATTGGTACGGAATTCTCCCGGGACAGATTCCTTCCAATAGGCGTGGACAACGCGTTTACCCAAAATTACTACCCGGATATCCTTTTTCAAAGGGATATATTTCTGAATATAGGCTATTCTGGTTTTATTAAGATATGCCTCCAGCTCACTCTCATTACTGATCATAAAAACCCCGTCTCCCTTAGAGGACCCTATGGGCATTTTTCCGATACAAGGCAAGTCAAAATAATTAAGTATCTTAATCTTCCTCTGTTTACCGTAAAACAGGCGCGTCTCAGGCGTAGCGACGTCCAACAGATTAAAAAGAAGAGTCTGTTTCAGCTTATTACCCAGGTGCCGGTAGCACTGCACACTTGGAAAGGTCTTTTTCCCCATTGCATGCAGGGCATCAGCAAAAAATATAGTCGGAAAATAGATCTTGGAGGCGTTTTGGATAAGATCCCTCTCCTCTGGTGAATAATCCGCCAGGTTGGTCCTCAATCCGATGGAAAAAACCAATGGGCAGCGACTAAGCTGGTAACCCAAAGCAATTCTCATCATTTGACCATACCGGTTTATCTCCTCTGACATCCTGTATTATCAGGGATCAAAGAATAATTTCAGGGCCAGATATTCTGGTGATCCTCTCCTTAAAAGGAATAAGTTGTAATTATAATCTATTAATCAACAAAATCGCAATTTAAGATTAATTGATACAGGGGACTTTACCTGATTAAGATCTAAATAAATTATTGATAAAGTCATCAAAGTATTAAATATAACTACTCAATTAAATGTAATTATTTAAGCCTCTTGCCTTTAAGCATTTTCCTCAGAACTGCATCCTTGCCAAAGTCTTTTTACTTCTCTGACCAACCTCAGATCATGATCAACAGGCCGACCCGATACTGTAAGATACCCGCCTATAAGCATTGCATCCGCCCCTGCCCAAAAGGCAAGACCCTGAAAATCCATCAATGCTGATTCTCTGCCTCCCGCAATTCTTATAGCCTTGTCCGGAAAAATCAGTCTGAATATTGCTATAGATCGGAGTATCTCCTCCACTGCCATCGGGGCTTGCGAAGCCAAAGGGGTACCTTTAATCGGGATCAGAATATTCAATGGAATGGAATCTACCTCCAGGCTGGACAGGGTTAGGGCCATTGAGACCCTGTCCTCGGCGGACTCTCCAATGCCTATAATCCCGCCTGCGCAGACATCAAGCCCCATATCCTTAGCCTTTTGAATAGTGGAGATACGGTCTTTAAAGCTATGGGTGGATATTACCTTGGGGAAAAATGTCTCTGACGTCTCAATATTGTGGTGATAACGACTGAGACCTGCTGACTTAAGGGTTCCAAGCGCAGTCGAATCCAAAATGCCGAAAGATCCGCAAACACTTATCCCTACACAGCTCCTTATTTGCTCTATCCGTAATGCCAGCTCATCTACTTCAGACATGGAAAGGCCTCGTCCACTGCTGACAAGACTGAATCTGGCCGCGCCTGCATCTCTGGCCCTTGTTGCCGCTTTCAAAATTTCATCTGTTGATTTTATGGAAAAAACAGGGCAGCCTGTCCTGTATCTGGTGGACTGGGCACAAAATGCGCAGTCCTCGGAACAACGTCCGGACTTTACATTCATGATGGTACACAGAGAAAAACTATCACCCCTGTCCCTCAACTTTGCTTCAAGGGCCAGCGCGATCAGTTCAGACAGCGGCATCTTCAACAGGTCACGGATTTTATCTTTGCTGTACATGAAATTTAAACTACAGATTCAATCCGGACACAGTCTCAAAACTCCGATCGAGTATATCTTCTATCTGATCTACTGTTACCGAAAGTGGAAGAAAAAGATAAACTATATTATCTAATGGCCTAAGTATCAGTCCTTTTTTTAATCCGTCTTTGTAAATTATTTGCCCTACCCTTTTTTCAGGTGGAAACCTTGTACCGGTCTTTCGGTCCATGACCAGTTCGAGAGCAGCCACCATGCCGATCCCTCTGACGTCTCCCACCCATGGCAGCTTTTTAAACCTTTTAATGCCTGACTGGAGAACACCGATCTTGTCCCGCAGCCCGTTAAGCACATTCTCCTGCTCAAATATCTCCAAAGAGGCCAAGGCAGCTGCAGATGCCAGGGGATTACCCGTAAAAGTATGCCCGTGAAAGAATGTCTTTCCCTCTCTGTAATCGGCATAAAAGGCATTATATACCTTGTCAGTGGTTATAGTGGCGGCCATAGGGATAAATCCGGCGGTCAGTCCCTTAGAAAGACATAGAAAATCAGGAGTTAACCCAGCGTGTTCAAGGGCGAACATCCGCCCGGTCCGACCGAAACCGGTGGCAACTTCGTCTAAAATCAGGTGAATCCCATAGTGAGAGACAAGCTCGGCCAACCTTTTCAGATATTCCACGGGATATACTATCATCCCGCCCGCTGCCTGGAGTAAAGGCTCAAGTATGATTGCTGCTATCTCATGCCCTTTATCGGCAAGCAATTTCTCAAGAGGACCCAGGCAGCCAAGTGAGCAGTCTCGTAATGTGGTACTCTGAAGATTTGACGATTCACCAGGTGGTTTGGCTTCATATGGACAGCGGTAACAATACGGAGATGGTATTCG
>CAZPDU010000204.1:0-6336 GCA_964585405.1 uncultured Thermodesulfobacteriaceae bacterium
TTGACTATCCTATTGAAATCATTGGATTTTTTGGTGACCATTCGGGCATCATAAATTGATTTCGGATTTACCTCCTCAAAAAAGTGGGAAACTTCAGTAAAGACACAAAAGGCAGACACAAACTATCAGAAACAACCTGGGCCAAAGGGATAATATATCAGATGCGGAGATTTCTCCGCTATGACGATAGGCTACAACTATAACCAGAGACAAGAACAGAAAAAGTCCTTCACCACCAAAAAAAAACAGCCTTCTAATGGAATATTGTTTCCCGAAAACTCTGATCATAAAAAAACCATCAATACAGAAGAACTACCAATAAATATGCTCCCTGTTTTGAACCAGTTGCGATTATTTGAGTTATAATTTTGAGCTATAATAAGGATATCTCTTTTTATAATAGGAATACCTGCCTGGCGGACTTTCAAAACAGTTGAAGACTATTCCCAGTATCCTGTCCTCGCCCACTTTTGCAATGGCCTCTTCTATCAAATCCTTATCGGAAAAACCGTAACGAACTACAAAAACCACCGCATCGACATTTTGAGAGAGGCTCAGAGTTTCGGCCGCGAGATTGACAGGAGGAGAATCCACGATGATAAAACGATCCGAATATCTCTCCCTTGCCTCTGCAAAGAGTTGTCTCATTTTAGCAGAAGTCAGAAGTTCAGCTGGATTCGTAACTGAACGGCCTGCAGGAAGAACTGTCAACTTTGTCATGGGAGTCCTGATCAGATATTTGGACAAGCTCTCATTCCCTTTAAGATATTCTGAAAGCCCTTCGCCTGAATCCAATCCCAGCATCCCGCATACAGATGATCTCCTGATGTCAGCGTCTATCAGGAGAACATAAGGATCTACACTCTGTGCAATACTTACTGAGAGGTTACACGCTACCGTAGTCTTGCCGGCACCTTCCATGGCAGAGGTCACAAGTATCACCCGGCGGCGTATACCGTCCCTGGGATAAAGAATTTGGGACCTGAGCACCTTGAAGTTCTCTGAAGCAGGAGACTTGGGATCACGAAACACCACCAGCTTGGGATCAACCGGGCCCTGCAGGACCCTGGGTGTAGATCCCGGCTCTTTACCGGTGTGGACATCTGTCCCGGACAAAATTCTGTCCTGGTAGACCGGCTTGACACCCCTATCGTGCCGAATCGGTACCTGCTCTTTCCCTGCCTTCTTCAAGGCATCGGCAATCTTACCCATTTTTCTCTGTACCTTTTAACTATTTTACTTGTTATTTCGAATCATTCGCAGTCAACTCATGTGCACCTATGGGACTTTCCTCGTCAAAAATATTGTAAATATTACTGGTTATAATCCCATCATTCATCAGTACGTCCCACGAAAGAACGATTAATCCTAATGATATACATATAATCAAAATGGCTGTGATTAAGCCTCTGTATCTTTGGTAAGGCGGAATCCTGGCACTGTCTGTAACTTCCTCCTCCTTACTGCTGGACAATCCGAGTTCTGCCGCACATTCCTCGATTACTCTGTTATCAATCCGTTTCAGCTCTTTAACATACCCGGTAAGGAGTGCATGGTCTGCGAATATATTTGTCAGTCTTGGAATACCCCCGGCGTAATCATAAAGTCTTTGTATTGCAGACTCAGTGAAGATATCGAGATCCTTAACCCCGGATCTTGTCAAACGGGTCTCTATATATTTTGCCGTGTCCTCGAGGGTCATGGAAGACAAATGATACCTCAAGGTTATGCGCTGCGTCAGCGGCCTCATCTCAGGTCTGGACAGTTTCTCATTAAGTTCGGGTTGCCCAACCAGGATTATGTTTACAAGCTTGCTGGCGGAGGTCTCCAGATTGGAAAGCAGCCTTATCTCCTCCAATAGTTCGAGAGGTAGAGAATGGGCTTCGTCCACGATCAGCACAACGTTTTCATCACGGCTGTAAGCACTTTCTAAAAACCGTGTAAATTTAACCAGAAAATGGGCCTTGTGCCCTACGTCCCCCAGTTCATATGCCTCTGCTAAAAGATAGAAAAACTCTTCTTTTGTCAGGGTGGGGTTGGATATGAAGGCAACCCTCACTTTCTGTGGGACTTCCGCAAGAAGGGTATATATTAAAGTGGTTTTACCGGTACCCACCTCGCCCGTTATGACTACAAAGCCTTTTCTCTGAGCAATGCCGTAAGTCAGATTGGCCAGTCCCTCACGATGGACCTCGCTGAGATATAAAAATTTTGGATCGGGCGAGATGGAAAAGGGTTGTTCATTTAATCCATAATAACTTAGATACATAAGATTCAGAAAAGGCCATTAAGGGACCCGGGGCCCTTGCTCCACAGAATAAACAAAAGTACTGTTATCACGGCATAACCAGCTATTGCCAAAGCGCTCAGGAACAAGGTTTTCAGCCTCTTCTTTCGATTCTCCACATCAGTCAAAAGAAGGGGCACACAGGCCAAAACAGAGATATTGAAAGCCTTTTTTACTTCTCCTGGATCATAAAACACATTGCTCAGATACTCCCGGCCCAGGGCCAGTCCAAGCCCCGCGCCCGCCGCCAGAACAAGGGCCATTGCCAGGATCTTTTTCACATCCGGCTTGAAATACGTTTGTGGTATTCTGGCCGGATCAATCACTCGGAACTGCTCACCCTTTTGTCTCCGTTCCAGAGCTGCTGACTGCTCGGCCTCTATCTTGCGATTCAACAGGCTTTCATAGGAGGTCCGCAGGTTTTCATAATCGCGCGTAAGGTCAAGCAGCTCCTGTTCCCTCCTGGGCGTATTCTCAATGCGCTTCTGATACACCACTATCTGTTTTCGAATCTTGTCACAGGCCTCCCTGGAAGCCCTGATATCAAACTCCAGACCTTTCACCTGATACTGAAGCCCCACGATAACTGAATTCACAGGGCTGCCTGCATCAGGCAGGGTGACGGTTTCCATATCGTTTACCGTCTCTGCATTATCAGATTCCAGATTCTGGATATCCTGCTCTTTCTCCAGCTTGGCGATAAGATTTTTGACGCCCACAACATCCGGATGGGTATCAGTATATCGGACCTTGAGCGATTTAAGTCTTTCCCTGAGGCCTTCCAGGGTGGTCGGGGCCTGGGGTGCTGCACCCTCCCGGGAACCGGCCAGTTCAGATGCCAAACTCAGATTACTCCGTTCTTCTGAAATCTGGCGCTGTAATAATAACTTTCTGTCCTCAGCACTCCTGATATTTTCCTGCAGGGTCTCAACTTCTTCCTGAAGACGCTGGAGCATTGCCAGGTTACTGTCCCGCTGCTCAGGGAGCTCTCCCATATGTTCCATCTTATACTGCTTGAGTGCCTCTTCCCGCCGTTTCAGCTCACTGTAGACCTTTTCCAGCTCTTCCGACAGAAATTCAGCTGTCCCCCTGGCCTGCGTCTCCCGTAATTTAAGATTTTCTTCGATAAACATGTTGGCCAGGGCATTGACCACCCTGGTAACGACAACAGGGTCCTTCCCTTCATAAGACAGAATAAATGCGTTTGTACGGGCTGCGATGGGACTGTCTATTTTGATCCTGTTTCTCATTACCTCTACAACTGTCTCCATTGGAAGGTTATCTCTGGCCTCGCTATAGAGGTCGAATTGTTCAATGATCCGCTCAAGGCTCGTCCAGCTGGTGACCTCCTGCCATATACCCCTGATGCGCTCATCAATGTCTCCAGTAACCGTGGACCGCACATACGCCTCGGGCACCCGCTGGGGCACCACTACTATGGTAGTGCTGGTACTGTAAATCTTGGTAGCGAAAAGACAGTAAAGCACACCTGCTATTAGAAACGGGATCATACCCAGGATGATTTCCCACTTCCTGCGAAAAAGCAGGGAAAGGTATGAATAAATGTCTATGGACTTTTGTCCGCCCGGTTCAGTCGCCATGGCTTTTGATCTTGAGCCCTTTGAAGAAATTCGAGTTTTCAGGTATCATTTTTTTGTCTTTTACCGCATCGGCGCCTATCTCCATTCATAGGTGCCTCTGAGCCTTAAGAGTACCAGGCTGTCCCGGTATTCTTCCCTTTCTTCGGAAGAATTTCTCTCCCGCTGAGTCAACTCGACAACCCCGGTGAGCCAGGTCGCTATCTCATAGGACATGCCTAATGATACATCCCAGAATTCTTCTCTCGTGCGCCCTTCTTCCTCCGACTGTTCATACATGTAAGAAGCGGATGTATACAGCTCGGTCCGGGAAGACATACTGAAGGTCGACGAAAGGGACACGCCCCTGTACTCTGTAAAACCCTCCGCCTCTGCTCCGGAATAATCCAGCCTGTAGCCCCCTTCACCACTGAGGGTTACAGAGCCCCTGGCAAAACTACGCCCCAGAGTGAGATTATACACAGGTCCATCACTTGATTCTGATTCCTTGGGATTATAGAAAAAGTAACCAAAAGCGCCGGTTAGGGTCCACAACGGCCCGAAATCATGATCAAAACCAGCGGCTATACTCTGCACATCGTAGTCGTCGCCCTCTTCCCCTGCCGAGGCCTTGGACGAAAAAAGCACGAGCCCGTAGTCCAGATGCAGCGTAGTGTGAGGAGACCAGCGCCATTGATAGCCAACAGCAGTCTCATCTATTTGGTAGGATGGATCGTGTTCATAATCTATTCGGCTCCAGGAATAACCCAGCAGGAGTCCGTGTCTCTGGTTAAGCCAATATTCCATGTCCAGGCGCGGACCATATTCAACATCATCTTCAATATCCGGATCCCGGTTTTGGAGACGGGTATCGAGATACGATACGGTCACCCTGTCCTCACGTCCGAACTGATAAGTAAATCCGGTATCTACTGAGTTTCTGGCATACATGTTCCTTGTCTCTCTTACCCCTGTATACTCAGGATCATCTTCCAGCGGTTCCTCGGACCTGGAGTAAGTATTCATTATATGCCATGACAGATTCCGGCTGAGCCTCTGATCCCAGCTTAAATCGGCCGAGTGCCCGATATAGTTGTTCTCATCATGACGATCAAAATGATAGAGGTTCATGATATAGCTGGCTGCAAAGGTCCTGTTTTCACTGACATCTTCCAGTCTTAATTCAGGACTGAGTCTGGTTATGAAGTCAGAGGTCTCGTTGTCGGAACTCAGATATATGTTGCTGTCATAGCTCTCCTCCAGATCAAGTGCGGGTAAAAAACGCCACTCCGCCCAGGAATCTGAAAAAAACAAGACAGCGATCACTACTGCGAGCAGGGCCCGTTTTAAAAACCACAAAGGATAAAAACCGAATGGTTGCATATAGACTTACCTCACGACATAGAAGCTAAGGCACTATGATGGTATCACCTGCTTTTAAGACTATGTTTTCCTCCAGATGTTTGCCCTTTGAAACATCCTTGTAATTAAACTTGATTCGCCTTTGCTTGCCATTTTCCTTGCGCAGAATAACAATACCACCCTGATCCGCCCACTCTGCAAGCCCTCCCGCCAGGGAAAGTGCCTGAACTACTGTCAGATCCTGTTGAAGTGGATACTGACCTGGCGATTCGACCTGTCCCAACACAAATATATTCTTACTGTGTATTTCCTGCACAGTAACTGATACCGTAGGAGACTCTATAAATTTGGCCAAACCCTTTTCAATTCCGGCCTTTAGCTCCAGGGGAGTGAGTCCGGAGGCCGGCACATCGTTCAATAAAGGCAAGGTTATTTTTCCGTCAGGACGCACAGGTATTGTGCGGGACAGATCTGGTTCTCTCCAGACATGTATCTCTAGAATGTCTGTGGGACCAATCAGGTAATCGTCTCCTACAGAGGCTTTATTATCCCCTTCTGTGTCATCAGTCGCCGCAACAGCTTGCCACATGGGACAAAAAATAACACTGACAAGCAGCATAATAAAAGTTGTCTCTTGTCTCAGTCTAACCAAAGCCCGAAAAAACAGGTCACCCTTCACTATGCTTTACTCCTCTCGTTTTTTAAGATATTCTTCCCACTCCATGGGCAGCAGATATTTCTTGTTGTTATTACATTCCTTGCAGGCCGGTACCAGGTTGTTCTTATTGCTTCGCCCACCTCGAACCAGCGGAACCACATGATCCATTGTAAGATTAGAGGGCCCTACGCGGCTCCCACAGTAAAAGCAAACACCCTGAGCACACTTCTGCTGCCACCAGCGGCTGCGCCTGATCTCTCTGGCCCTGGTTTTTTCTCTCTTAATATCTTCTTCGGCAACATGTGCCGAAAACAGAAAGGTATCTTTATCTTTTATGCTCATTTATAAAATATACAATAAAACTGAAGTTTCCTGGAAAAATTTCATGCGGTCATCCGCATTAAGGCGGTCACAAACGAATTAATCATCGATTTACCTGGTCGTGGGCAAAG
>CAZPDU010000205.1:0-3591 GCA_964585405.1 uncultured Thermodesulfobacteriaceae bacterium
GGCCCTTTCAGGCATAATAAAAATGCCCTCCTGACAGCCGGTTAATAAGCAAAAACAGCGCTAAACCCCTTGATTTGATCTGACCTTAAAATTGATAAAAGAAAAAACGACTTGAGTTCTGAACCTCTTGAACGCATGTAGATAAAGATGGTGATGAAAATAATAAACGAAGAAATCATAGAGGAGCTTGAAGACTGGTTTGACAGTTATATTCAGAAATTTAAATCAGGGGATCCGGGTTGGCGGCCGAACATAATATTGAAAGAGAAACATACCAGGATGGTTTGCAAGGAAATTTTGGGTATTGGGAGAAAGATCGGATTAAAGGATGAAGAACTTCGCCTGGCCAAGGTGGTTGCCCTTTTTCATGATATCGGCCGTTTTGAACAGTTTGCCCGTTATCGAACCTTTGTGGATCGCAAATCAGAGAATCATGCCGTGCTTGGGGTGAAAATACTCAAAGAGAAAAAGGTGCTGAAAAAGCTGGATAAATCATTGCGAGACCTGATTCTGCGAGCAATTTTATACCACAACCGCTTTGCCTTACCAAAAAAAGAGTCTGAAGAATGTCTATTGTTTGCAAAATTGCTGCGTGATGCCGACAAACTGGACATCTGGCGAGTAGTCACTGATTACTATCACCAGGAAGATGGAAAACGAAATGCCGTAATTGAACTTGACCTCCCCGATACCCCGGGGATCTCATATGATGTCTATCAGGATCTGATGAAAAAAAGGATCGTTGATATTGCACATTTAAAGAATCTGAATGATTTTAAGCTGCTTCAGATCGGGTGGATCTATGATATTAATTTTGTACAGACTCTCCAATGTGTTCTGGATAGAGGCTATTTGCCAATGATACGTGATGTATTGCCTAAATCAGAAAAAATTACAGAGATTTTCCATATGCTCCAGTCGCATATAAATGAGCAAGTCTCTTCTTTAAAGGCTCAGTGACTCCATATTTGCATTGGAATTGTCAAGTGATTTCCCGAACAGAGAAGGGGCTTCCTGAAAGTAGACGCATTCCTTTACAGCTACATTCAGCAGGAAGGCCACTTGACATCTTTTTAGATTAGAACAATTCATGCAGATAGAAGGCCTGGTGGAAGAAAAATCAAATATCAGATCTTCTGATGTAGGTTTTATAGTACAGCTATTTTGGAATGATTGAAGGTTTTTTCCTACACAATTATCAATTCTCATAATCCATAAACCTCAATTTAAACCTTTATTTCAGGTACTTATAAAAACAACTCATAAACTGCTCCTGTTATATACGCAAATTGCGATCCATTTTAGTTTAGGGTGTAGAAATACCGGCGCGAATTCTTTGTACTGTATGTCCTGACTCACATTAAATATTGAGTGAAAGAGGTTAAAGAAATAGATTGGGCGCTGGATGGGGACCGCTAATTAAAGACCTGAAAATATTAAAGGAATAGCATTAGGCATTTAGTATCGAATGTCCGTTTTTTATTCCATGCCGGACGTTTGATCCAGTATGTTAAGGTAACCTGTGAATGTCTGAAAGGTGCCCCGGCATTTATGAGTAACAGAGGCACAGAATATGGATCTGCCTACGGTTTTACTCTGTGATATTTTGCCAGTGTTGCCAAAACGATGGGAAGGATTTGCTGACGCATGAAGGATCTTTGATTCTGATGCCCGGGACCCTCAGCCCGGCCACTGAAAAGGCCATGGCTATTCGGTGATCGTTGTAGGTATCTATCGTGGATCCGTGCATGTCCCGGGTCCCCTCAATGATCAATCCGTCTTTCAGTTCTTTCACCGATGTCCCTATCTTGGTTAGTTCCTGTGCCACAGCCTTCAGCCTGTCCGTCTCTTTTATCCTCAGATGGGCTACATTCTTGATGACGGTGGTCCCTGATGCGAAGGCGGCAACTACTCCGAGGGTGGGGACCATATCGGGCCATCGTCCCATATCCACTTCTACGGCCTTAAGCACTCCGCCCGGAGGTCCCTGGACGGTAATTCCAAGTGCATCTTTTTTTACAGAACAACCCATATCGGCCAGTATGTCGACAAAGGCCGCATCGCCCTGAAGGGAATTCGGTGGTATGTTTTCCACTGTGATTCTACCACCCGTAACCGCTGCGGCTGCCCAGAAATAAGAAGCGCTCGATGCATCCCCCTCTATTTGATATGTTTTTGCATTATAAGTCATATGAGGCACAAGAAAAGAGTTGTCTCTCTCCTGTACCTTTACTCCAAAGGCCTGCATAACTGCCAGAGTCAGATCGACATAAGGTCTGGACACCAGGGGACCGTTCAGGGTGATTTTGGCCGGATTCCTGACAATAGGCGCTACGAGCAGCAGGGAGGAAAGATACTGACTGCTTTTCGAGGCAGAGAGTATGGTTTCTCCGCCTTCAAGGCCATGTGCCTGGATTTCTACCGGGGGGCAACCGGTTTTCTCAATGCTTTTTGCCTCGGCTCCCCAGGCCTTTAATGCCTCAAGAAGTGGCCCTATAGGTCTTTCGGCCATCCGTTTGGTGCCTGTCAGCCTGTATGTGCCCTGACCGAGAGATACCAGAGAGGCCATGAAACGTATTCCAGTACCGTTGTTACCGAGATAGATGTCCTGTTTGACAGGCAGGATCTTTCCGCCTTGTCCCTCTATTGTCCAGTCGCCCTCTTTATCCTTTATGGAAATTCCCAGATAAATCAGCGCTTTCTTGAGCAATCGGGTGTCTTCGCTATCTAAAGGGCCTTTCAGTTCACTGTCACCTTCAGCTAAAGAGGCAACTACCAGGGCCCGCTGGGTGATGCTTTTTGATCCGGGGACCCTTATAGTGGCGGTAATTCCGGACCCCGCCCGACGAATTTCTACAGACTTGTCTGCTAAAGAAAGAATCAGTTCTATGCCCTCCCGGCGCCAATGCCGGCCCTTACCCAATTAAGAAGGCTGCCGGAGGCCAATATTGTGCGATCTCTTTCAGACAATTCCATGCTGGCCTGTATTGTTCTGTCCTGATTGATTTCTACCGATACCAGGTCTGAGCCTTCCAGTATGGCCGTCTTGAGACCAGGGATATTGACCGTGTCTCCCTGCTCAATCCGGTCATAGTCATCCGGATCTGTAAAGGTAAGCGGCAGAATACCGAAGTTGATAAGATTTGCCTTGTGTATTCTGGCAAAGCTCTTGACCAGTTTGACGCGTACACCAAGATACCTGGGTACCAGTGCGGCGTGCTCCCTGGATGAGCCCTGGCCGTAATTTTCTCCTCCGACTATAATAATATTGCCGATTTCCCTTGATTTTGAAAAAAACTCTGGATCAATGGAGGAAAAGACATACTCACTTATAGCAGGGACGTTGCTTCTGAGCGGCAAAATTTTGCTCCCGGCGGGCATAATATGGTCTGTGGTTATGTTATCTTCTACCTTCAGAAGCACCCTGGCCTCCAAGTCTTCCGGCAGAGGCTCAAATTCCGGAAGAGGTTTTATGTTGGGGCCGCGCAGCACCGATACCTTTGAGCCGTCTTCAGGAGGAGGTATTATTCCGTTATCATTTATGAGATACGTTTTAGGAAGTAATACTTCGGGGGGCTTCCCAAGGTCTCT
>CAZPDU010000206.1:0-2304 GCA_964585405.1 uncultured Thermodesulfobacteriaceae bacterium
AAACTATTTCTATCCTTATTGATGTTACTTGGCAGGCTTGAACTATTTACAATTATTGCTCTCATTGCTCCAAAAGCCTGGCGCAATGAGGTTTAAGCAAAATGCCGTCAATGAAAAATGCGAAATTCTCAATTTGTGCAATGTTTAAAACAATAGTTTGAGACTCTTCACAAAAAAATGAGTTGTTTAATCATAATCAACTTAAGACCTTATGGCAATGAATCTTCTTGCCTGGTAATCCCTTTACGGGAAGGTGCTGCTGACTCAATCCGGGAACAATGGAGCCGGTTCAAAGTCAATTGGGGTTGACATTGATGGATATCTGAAAACCCTATATGTCAGAATAGATGTCGTGTGGATGGTATAATACTTTGAGAAAGGTTGGTAACCATATGACAGCAAATAAACGATATTCGAAAGAATTTAAACAAGGTATACTGGAGAGTCTTATGCCTCCACAAAACAAGACAGTGCCTCAGGTATCTAGAGAGGAGGGCATCAATCGCAATACCTTATATACTTGGATTAAAAAGGCCAGGGAACAGGGAGAGAGCATTCCCAATAGTTCACCCTCCCATCAGAGAAAATGGCGTAAGGAAGACAAGTTTAAAATGGTTATGGAGACCTACGCCTTGAACGAAGCGGAATTGAGCGCCTACTGCAGAGAGCATGGTCTTTACGTTTCTGAAATCAAGGAATGGGAAAGACTCCTCGAACAGTCTTTGGATGGCAAGGCCGATTCTGCCGAACTGGCAGCAGAGAAACAACGATCCAAGCAACTGGAAAAAGAACTTCAGCGTAAAGAGAAAGCCTTGGCTGAAACAGCCGCCCTACTGGTGCTCAGAAAAAAGGCCAATGCGATTTGGGGGGACCCCGAGGAAGATTGATTAGCAGCTCAAATCGCAAAGAAGTCCTGAAGCTAATCAGAGAAGCCCGGGAATCTGGCGCCCGCCTGGAGCCTTGCTGCAAGGTTCTGAACATATCGGCACGGACCTACCAGCGTTGGAACAGGGAAAGTGGTACCATCGACCGTCGCAAGGAAGCGAAGCGTCCAGTGCCGGCGAACAAGTTGTCCGACGAAGAACGCCAAGCCATTGTGGATACATGCAACAGCCCGGAGCACACGGACCTTAATCCATGTCATATTGTGCCCAAGCTGGCCGATGAGGGCCAGTATATCGCCTCAGAGTCCACTTTCTACAGAGTTCTGAAGGATGCCAAGCAGAATGCGAAGAGAAAGGCTGTACGGACACATACCAGCCACCCACTGACGACCCACGTGGCTACAGAACCCAACCAAGTATGGACTTGGGACATCACTTGGCTGCCTGGAGCGATTCTAGGTCTGTACTACAAGCTGTATCTGATTGTCGATATCTTTAGCCGTATGATCATCCAGTGGGAGATACATGAGACTGAAACCCAGGTTCATGCGATGGCATTGGTGAAGAAAGCGGTGTTCCGCCACAAGGTAATGAACAAGCCCTTGGTATTGCACTCTGACAACGGGAGTCCCATGAAAGGGCAGGATTTCCAGAATCTGCTGGTTCATCTGGGTATAACCAAATCCTATTCCCGGCCACGTGTAAGCAATGACAATCCCTACTCGGAGTCCTTGTTTAAGACACTGAAGTATACCAAAGACTTCCCCAATGAGGGGTTTGCCTCCATTGAGGCTGCCAGGGAATGGGTCGCTGGTTTCGCAGATCTGTATAACACCAAGTTTATGCACAGTGGCATCAAGTATGTAACCCCGCATCAGCGTCATTATGGCCTGGACCAGGAAATACTCAGTAAACGCAAGGAGACCTACGAGCAGGCCCGCCGATCTCACCCTGAACGCTGGTCAGGCAATATCAGAAATTGGGATTATATAAAATATGTTGCATTGAATCCAGTTCGCAAAGATGATTTCTTTAAGAAAACACGACATCTTTCTTGACAAACTCCGAAAATTACGTGTAATCTGCAGTTAGAGCCTGGATGCAAAGGACTGGCTGCTTCGGGTGCCATTGCAGTATGATCAAAATGAGGTTTTGATGTCATTGAAGGGTGGTTCAAATGAAGGATTGGGATAAAAGAGATATTCAAAAAAAGTTCTTTCGTTTTTTTATGTCTTCTATAGTAATGGGTTTTAGTTTTTTTATCATGATTATTCCTATAGCTAGAACGCTGTCAATTAATGGGGATATTCCAAAGGATTCAAACACAGGTTTTATAGCAGGGATACTGTTTTCTTTGTTAGTGCCAAGTATTGTATATTCCATTATTACAATAAGAACAAGAAAAATTGAATATGTAATC
>CAZPDU010000207.1:0-3490 GCA_964585405.1 uncultured Thermodesulfobacteriaceae bacterium
TTGACTATCCTATTGAAATCATTGGATTTTTTGGTGACCATTCGGGCATCATAAATTGATTTCGGATTTACCTCCTCAAAAAAGTGGGAAACTTCAGAATAAAATCTCTTTGTGTTTATTTTATCATACAGATCATAATATAAATACCAGCTTTCTTCAAAGTAAGAGAATGCCGGGAGTCGTATTAAATTGATCATAAAAAGCAGGGTTTATGGATAAGCGCACATTAAAGCGGCTGGATAAGACTCTTTTTGCCATACTGGGGCAACAGCCGGATGCCTTTGGCATAGTCTTGGATAAAGGCGGATGGATTTCCATCAAAGAGGTTCATAGGGCACTAAATGAAGAGACAGGGATGTCACATATTACCCAAAGGTGCCTCATACAATTCTTTTCTCTCTACAAGCCGGAAAAATTCGAATGTAAGGAAAAATGTGTCAGGGTTAAACCGGAATTACAACGCCCTGACCTCACCATATACAACGAAGCTCGACCTCCGGAATTGCTTTACGTCAGCATAAGACCAAAAGCCCATGCACACGTAATCGCTCGTGGCCTGCAATCAAGTAATAACAGGACATGGGTTGTATTATCTACAGAAAAGGACACGGCCTTAAAAATCGGAAGACGAAGAGACAGGGACCCAATTATAGCAGAAATAAAGGCCCTTAAGAGTAGTGAGGCAGGTGTTGTTTTTAGGAAGGCCGGCAAGGATTTGTACCTTGTTGAGGGATTGGACGTTCAATGGATGAACATACCGTCACTCCCACCTGTTCGGGATAGAGATAAACGCAAAGCATCCAAATTCAGTGAGGAAAAACTGGACAGGAAAAAAACACCAGAGAAGAGTGCCCCACTTCTTGAGAAAATAGGGGCCTTTGTACTCCGCGACACACCTTCTCACGTAATATTTTCTGAGTCTGACAAAAAAAACAGGAACAGAAAATTCAGGGATCGCGAACCTGAATGGAAAAAGGCCCGGCGCAGTAGCAGGAAAACTTTGAAAAACAACCAACTTTCATAATTCAAAAATCAAGTAAACGTGGTTTTTTTATTAAATGTACATAAAAATACATCATTTCAATATGTATTGCGCACAGAATTAACCGTATGATCGAACTGAAAAAAGGCCCGGATGCAAGACACCAAAACTGCCTGGCACGAGACTTATCCACTCTGTTAGATTTGACTATTATAATAACCTATATATTATACAAGACTCACTTATTTTGCGCACATCGTAGTCGCTTTAAAAGTGGAGCAGCGCCGCGGATCGGATTTTTCGGTCGAATCAAGCATATGTTGAAATGTAATTGCCTTTCTTACCTTTGTATTTTCACCCTGACATCTATGATCTGGGCTTTACCCCTTTCCGCAATGATGTCTGTTGACGAAGAACGGGAACTCAGGGATAGGTTGCTGCGCATGGTTGAGTCCCAGGTTCAGATGATAAAGGATCCTGAAATTGTCGGATATGTGTCCCGTGTAGGCCAAAAAGTGCTTGATCAGGTTGACGGAAAATTTTTTGACTATGAATTTTTTGTCATACATGATGATGGATTAAATGCCTTTGCCATGCCGGGAGGTCTGGTATTCGTGCATACGGGTCTGCTTGAAGTTATAGATAGTGAAAATGAACTTCTTTGCGTTTTGGCCCATGAGGTAGGACACGTTCAGGGAAGACATATAGCCAGGCGCATGGATCGAATGCAGCGGATAAACCTGGCGACTGCCGCAATAGCTATAGCGGGACTATTTCTGGGACAAGGGGAGGCGGGTTCTGCCATATTTGCGACTTCGGGTGCCATAAACATGTCTATCGCCCTTAAATACAGCCGCACAGATGAAGAAGAGGCAGATAGGAGGGCATGTCAATGGATATGCAAGGCCGGATATGATTTCCGTGGGCTGCTTACCGTATTAAAGAAAATGCAGAAATATCGCTGGTTAGGCACAAGCGCCATCCCCAGCTACCTCTCCACGCACCCGGGAGCCAGCGAGAGGACAACCTATCTAGAGGATCTCTGGGAAAAAGAGAAATGCTTACAAAAATTCCAGGAGGATCGCTTCAAGTTGAGAAAGCTACAGGTCAAAACCAGGATCTTAACTCATGATCCGATAGTCATGACAAAATATTATAAGCAAGAACTCAATACCACTCCAGACGATATACTTCTCCTTTATGGTCTTGCCCAATCACTCCTTGCCGCCAGAGAATATGATAAAGCCATTAAGGCTTTTGACCATCTTGTGTCTTCAGCCCCAGAAAAATCTGAATTTAAGATAGATCAGGGACGGGCTTACTTTGCAGCAGGAAAATATAAAAAGACCGTCTCTATACTAGATCCTTACAGCAAAAGACATCCTGGAGATTCAACCGCCAAGTTCTTTCTGGCCAGGGCCTGGCTTGAGCAGGGAAAGCCATCTAAGGCACTCCCTATACTTAAAGCGCTGAAAAAATCCTGGCCAGATCCTGCAAGTATTTACTTGCAGCTGGGGAGATGTTTCGCTGCCCTCGACAGACAGGGCGAGGCACACGACTATTTCTACCGTTACTATAATGCCATAGGAAATAAGCAATCTGCGCAATATCACAAGAACAAGGCCATGAAGCTGCTTTCAGCAGAAAAAGAACCATACAACGACCTCGAAAACGACAAACATCAGGACCCCCCCCAACTATGACTCCATAACTATGACTCCATCTATTTCCTCCTCACTAAAATCCTTTTTGTTCGTTGCTTTCCTGATTGTGCTTTCAGATCAGGCTACCAAAGCCATTATAGTATACAACCTTAAACTTCATGAAGTAATACCGGTTTTTCAGGGATTTTTTAATATCACATACATAACAAACACAGGGGCTGCCTTTGGGTTTCTGGCGGGATCTGATAAATGGCGTCACATATTTTTCCAGACAATAAGCGTGGTCGCCCTTGGCGGTCTCCTTTATCTTTATCGTAGCTCACCGAGTCGCAGCTATCAATTTTTTTGGGGGACTTCTCTAGTATTCGGTGGCGCACTGGGAAACCTTATAGACAGAATCCGTCACGGATCTGTCATTGACTTTTTAGACTTCTATATAGGTTCATACCACTGGCCGGCCTTTAACGTCGCAGATTCTGCTATAACCATAGGTGGATTTCTCTTGGCGTGGCATTTTCTACGAATTACCGGCAAAGAATCCTGAGAAACTTATGAAATTCATGCTTCATTTCCAATTTTTAAGTATCAGTCTGTACAACCCGAACTACAATAAGGGCCCGTAATCAAATAGTTCCGGGCATACAGCCTCACTGAAAGAAAACATATGAAAAGAATTGAAAGTTGCATTACATGTTGCGACCCCAAAATGGCGCACATTTTAGAAATAGCAGTAAAGGCCGCCCTAGAGGCAGGAAAGATCTTAAGGAAATTATACGGTAAACCCCATAAAATAATGCATAAGGGTGATATAGACCTGGTTACAGAAGCCGACATTTCCTCAGAG
>CAZPDU010000208.1:0-4465 GCA_964585405.1 uncultured Thermodesulfobacteriaceae bacterium
TTCTGGTCGGTTCGGGTCAGCGGCGACCTGCGGATTATCGTCCACAAGACCGACGTAAGCTTGCTTTTGTGTTACGTGGGCCATCATGACGAGGCCTACCGCTGGGCTGAACGACGGAGGCTGGAAGTCCACCCTAAAACTGGGGCGGCGCAGTTGGTGGAGATACGTGAGCGAGTGGAGGAAATTATTATTCCCAGGTACGTGGAGGCGGAACAAGCGGCCCAGACCAAGCCAGCCTTGTTAGCAGGACTCTCTGAAGGTGCTCTACTCGCCTATGGTGTACCGGAAGAGTGGCTGGCCGATGTACGCGCCGCTGATGAGGATTCCCTGCTGGAGTTGGCCGACCATCTGCCCGGCGAGGCTGCCGAGGCGCTGTTGAATTTAGCAACTGGCGTTGCGCCGCAAGTCCCTCAGCGGGTGGCTGCTGGTGCCGATCCTTATGCCCATCCCGATGCACAGCGGCGGTTCCGCACGATGCGCAATGTGGAAGAACTGGAACGCGCCCTGGAATACCCATGGGAGAAGTGGACCGTCTTTCTCCATCCGGCCCAGCGGCAACTGGTTGAAAAGAATTACACCGGGCCGGCACGAGTTTCTGGTTCGGCAGGTACTGGTAAAACCATCGTTGCATTGCACCGAGCCGTGTTCCTGGCACGCGCCAATCCCGATGCCCGTGTGCTGCTCACAACCTTTTCCGACACCTTAGCGAATGCACTACAGACCAAGCTGAGGCGATTGATTAGCAACGAACCGCGTCTTGTCGAACGCCTTGAAGTGCATGCCGTCGATGCCATCGGCCAGCGTCTCTTCAAGGCCCACCATGGCCAATCACAGATCGTATCGCAGGTCAAAGTACTGGAACTCCTGAAGGATGCAGCAGGGGAAGTTGGTGGCCACAAATTCAGTTTGCCATTTTTGCTGACGGAGTGGGAGCAAGTCGTCGATGCGTGGCAGTTGGAAACATGGGAAGAGTATCGCGATGTCATGCGACTGGGTCGCAAAACGCGCCTGCCGGAAAAGCAGCGCGCTGTTCTCTGGTCTATTTTCGATCATGTCCGTGAGCGCCTGGCAGCGCAGAATTTGATCACTGATGCAGGCATGTTCAGCAGGCTGGCCGCTGTCTTATCCGAAAGTAAAAATCCGCCCTTCGATTTTGCCGTTGTGGACGAGGCTCAAGACATCAGCGTGGCTCATTTACGGTTCCTCGCTGCGCTAGGAGCGGATCGCCCTAACAGTCTTTTTTTCGCCGGCGACCTGGGACAGCGCATCTTCCAACAGCCGTTCTCTTGGAAAGCGCTCGGCGTGGATATTCGTGGACGTTCCCACACGCTGCGAATCAATTACCGAACCTCGCACCAGATCAGAATGCAGGCAGACCTCCTGTTGGGACCCGAATTATCAGACGTTGACGGAAATATGGAAGAACGTCGTGGCACAATTTCGGTATTCAATGGGCCGAAACCAATTATTACCGTTTTCCGCACCCCAGAAAAGGAAATTGAAACGGTCGGCAAATGGCTTTCGGTGCGAATAAATGAGGGGATGGTGCCTCACGAAATTGGTGTTTTCATTCGTTCTGCAGCCGAACTAGACCGAGCCCGCGCAGCCGTCAAGAAGTCCGGCATCCCCTATAAGGTGCTCGACGAGCAAGTTGAGACAACCAGTGGCCACGCTTCGATTGGCACCATGCATCTTGCCAAGGGCCTGGAATTCCGAGCAGTTATTGTGATGGCCTGTGATGATGAAGTCATTCCCCTGCAGGATCGGATTGAAACGGTTTCTGATGACTCGGATTTGGAGGAAGTCTATAATACAGAGCGCCACTTACTTTATGTTGCCTGCACCCGCGCACGCGATCATCTACTTGTGACAGGAGTTAATCCGGCATCGGAGTTTCTGGATGATTTGAGGATGTGAGTTTTAGAAAACTCAAAATAGAAAGGTGTCAAAAAATGAACATCACACCCAACAAACTAACTATTTCTCAGCTTTTTGCAACGAGCAATGAACAGTTTTTAGTCCCCTCTTATCAAAGAAGATATGCGTGGGGGTACAACCAGATAAAAGCATTATATGACGACATACGAATGTTAAAAGAAGGCGATGGACATTTATTTGGTATGATTATACTGCACAGTGACCTTCATCTAGGTGGACTCAATAAACCAGAATTAGTCGATGGGCAGCAACGACTGACTACACTTGCCATACTTCTTAAGGTGATACAGCAGTGTTTTAAAAATATGGGCAATAAGGACAAAGAAGATCAAATTAAGAAAATGCTTGCCTGCTCTGGCTATGATGATAAAGAGGTGCCCAAGCTCGAATTAGGGGAATTGGACAATAGAGATTTTGTTTCCTTAATGAAACAAGAAGAAATCCATGAATACACGAATATAAACATTAGAGATGCATATATTAATTTTAAGCAATGGTTGGAAAATTTTTCTTCTCAAGAACTTAACCGTTTCTTTTTCACCCTAACCAATATGACTGTAATTATAAGGTTAGACGTTGGAATTGCTCAAGATGCTTATAAGCTATTTGAAACCATCAATAATAGAGGGTTACGCCTTTCTCCAACAGACATAATCAAAAACTTTTTGTTGGGGCATGCTGCAAAGATCGGGGGTGATGTCTTAGAAGAAACTAAATCACTGTGGTCAACTATTATTACCAATTTAGATGATATTGATACTGATGATTTCTTTAGACAATACATGTGTTCCGTTCTCCATCGTAAAATCAGTACGTCAAAGTTAGTCTATGAGTTTAAAAAATATTATTTTAAGTATGTAGATAAGTCTGAATTGTTAGGGGAATTTGCGTATTACGTTGATGAACTGACAGATGAAGATGAAGACAAAAATAGCACCGCATTAAATGGAGAAGAAAATGAACATATCGAAGATGTCAAGATTAGTATTAATGACTTGCTCAGGAAATTCAAAGAAACGTCTAGAACATATAGAAAAATTGCTCTTGGACAATTTGATGACGCTAAAATAAATAGGCACGTAGTCTATTTGAACAAAATCCTTTCGACACCTACATACATATTTTTGATGCACTTTTTACAGAAGGATTTACCTGTCGATACAGTAGTGCAAGTGTTGAAGAAAATAGAGGCTTTCATGCTGCGCAGACACATTTGTGAAATGAGGACGAGCGAGCATGATGATATTTTCTCGAAGATGCTACACATTTTGGATTCTGATGAAATAGTTGATGCAGTCAAAAAGCATCTTGTTGAACATTTCCCGTCAGATGAAGATTTTAGAATTAGTTTCCCCAAACACAGCTTTTATGGGAGATTGATTGACAGGGCTAAATACGTGCTGGAACAAATAGAATACTCCGAGCAAGGCAATGTTGGAGAGCTAATTGTGGCAGGTCCTTCAGAGGTACATTTAGAACATATCATTCCGCAAACAATTACTACAAAAAAATCAAAAGAAGAATTTGGAAATTGGGAAGAATATTTAGGACCGAACAGTATTGTCAAACATAAGAAGTATGTTGATTTGATAGGGAACATGACCTTATTGGCTGGTAGTCTGAATATTCAAGCATATAATAACCCGTTTGGTAAGAAGAAAAGTAGTTATCGAAATTCAAGCTTAGCGATTACAAAAAAATTGGCAAATCAATCTGATTTTAAATTTTACCATATTGAAAAACGAGGCAAAGAACTTACTGAAAAAGCAATCAAAATTTGGACGATATAAATCGGGGACGTAACAAGGACGTACATAAGATTATAGGGTTTGCTCTTCACGTCCCTTTCGCTTACTGGCTGAGGAGATTATCGAACACCTCGAAGCAGGTGTCGAGAGTTTTAAGCAAATCATGGAATCGATTAATGGACAATGAGGGAAAATAAGACGCTTTTTAATAATTTAATAAAAGATACTCCCATTCTCCATATCCCCTGCCCTCAAGGTAATCACCAAACGCCTTCAGCTTGTTTTCTAAAAACCATCGAAAATAACCCTATAAAATTTCAGAAACCTGCTCAGTCAACCTAAAGCTCACCTCTACGTTCGGAAATTCCCTTTGCCTGTAAAAAAGGCCTCAAAATTTTCTCTATTTTCATTCATACTGTAAAATCCAATTGCCACCGGTAATCCGAAACTGTCCTAAAGCTGGCTATTTAAAAATGCCCTATTATTCCCTCCACTATTCTTCCTAGAAATTATCTTTATAATCCCTTCTTCTAGTTTTCTTCCCTGCTTTTTCTTCCTCTCATTTTCTTTCTTTATTTAGCTGACAGTAGCACCATTGGTCTCAAGGAGGTATAAGGCCAATGGCACAGAGAATCAAGAGAAGAACGTGCAAGCATTGCGGAATGGTATTCTTACCAGATGCTCGTAACGCTACCCGTCAACGATACTGTTCAAACTATCAATGCCGCAAGGCCAGTAAGGCATCAAGTCAGAAACGATGGCTTGAAAAACCAGACAAC
>CAZPDU010000209.1:0-5817 GCA_964585405.1 uncultured Thermodesulfobacteriaceae bacterium
TTGCGCCAGGACTTTATAGTGACCCTCTGCACTTTTACTCTTTTACCCTTGCACGGGCCATGGGGAACAGTTTAACATCATTCAAAAACACCCTCCCAGCCGGCCTGCGCTTTGAAACCATCTTCAATGAAATCCCGGTATTGTCCCCTATTACAGAAGCAATATCCTTCTACAAGGTATTGTTTTTCCTAATCTTCGCCAGCCAGTTTTTTCGCCGCGGCCAATATTTTGGCCTGTATTCTGAAACCCGCTTTCGGTAATTGATCCAGGATATTTGTTACCTGATGAAGCTTTCCTTTGCGTTTTGCCAGCAGAACAACACTGATGGTTCCGAGAACCTTAATGCTCAATGACAACGCACAATCTTTTGCAGCCCGGTCATCAAGTATTGCTTCACAACCGGGATGACCATAAGCCCAGTTGATCACCTCTGTTTCACCGCGTCCGAGATCCCAAGCCGAAATTACCGGACTTATAGGTCCAACATCCCTGACCCATTTCATCCCGTGGCTCTGTATCCAAATTTTTGCTGGATCATCCTTTGTGCCCTGGTCAATTTCATGTTTTACTCCTGAAGGGATGATCATTTCCTCACACAAGTCATAGAGCAACGATATCTTGCCTACCTTTGCAAGGGTTATCAAAGGAGAAGCATTGACAACCCATTTTCTATGCATCCGCCACTTCCTCGGCAAGTTCTTCGGGAGTCACTTGAAAAGGAGAGACCTCGAAACGTTTCAGTGCCTCCAGAAAGCCTTGACGGCTCACTCCTGCAAGCTCCGACGCCTTGGACTGGGATATCAATCCCATTTCGTACCACTTGATAGCTGCAGCCAGACGCATCTCCTTAACAAAATTATCAGGACGCATCCTGAGCGCTGAAAAGGCTTGTTCTGGAAGGTCTAAGGAGACTTTCACGGACATGTTTTACTCCTTTGTTTCTAAATTATTACCCACTGACTATCTCACTATCCACGTGTGATAAATCAATCTAAACTATATATCATACTGTTAGTTTCGGAAAATACTTTTCTTGATCACAGCTACAAATAACTCCGAAATCTTACAAACAGGCCTATGGTTTCTGCTTGCATGGGTTGCTACATTCCCAACAGGGAATCTGCACCGTATAGACATCTGAATATTCAACTATTATCTGTTTTTTAGCCGTGTGGGATAGATGGATAGCTGGGTTAACAGTTTAACATCATTCAAAAACGCCTTTTCAGCTGCCTGCGCTTTGAAACCATCTTTAATGAACTCCAGGTATTGCTCCACAGCCTTCACGTTTCCTTAAACCAAACGTTCATGCCCCACTCTTGTGTTTCACTGCAAAGAACACAGAGAAAGAATGGAAGGAGTTCTCTTACACTGAAATATATAGGACACCCTTCGCCCCCCTAAACTCCCATTGACAGTTGAAGTCAGATGTATTACATAAATAGACAAATTCGTAATACTGGAAGATTGACATGCCTGTCGTAACATCGACAATAAAAGGCCAGATTGTTATTCCCGCATCAATTCGTGCGAGGTTTAAGATCAAGAAGGGCACGCGAATCAACGTCTATGATGATGGAAGTAGAATCATCGTGGAGCCCCTTGCCGACGACCCGATTGAACAAGGACGGGGTATGCTGAAGACAAGAGGAAAAATTTTAAGGGCCCTTGTAGAAGATAGAAAGAAAGAAGCGGAATTGTGAAGAAATATGTAATGGACAGTTTTGCGATGATTGCCTTTTTCGAAGATGAATCCGGGGCTGACAGGGTAGCGTTGATTTTGAAGTCACTGATGGATCGAAAGGCCAAGGCATACATGTCAGTGATCAACTGGGGTGAAATTTACTACAGTACCATGAGAGAGCAAGGAGTTGAAACTGCAGAGAAGGTGATTGAACAACTCAAACAATATCCTGTTGAATTAGTAGAGGCCGACCAGAAGTTGACCTACGAAGCAGCCAAATTGAAAGGTAGATACAAGATAGCTTATGCCGACTGTTTTGCTGCGGCCCTTTCACACAGACTAAATGCAGTAATAGTTACCGGTGACCCTGAATTTAAGAAACTCGGTGGCAAATATTCGATTCAGTGGCTTGGCACTGAATAAAAATCTTCCTCAAAGGCCTTTGTGGCTCCGCCTCTGGGCCAATATCTTTCTCCACTTGTCCAGCCGTTCCTTGATAACACCTTCCTGCCCCCGGTTTGTAGGCCTGTAGTAGATACGTTCTCGAAGCTCGGCAGGAAAGTACCCCTGCTCTACCAGTGCCTCGGGATAGTCGTGGGCATAACGGTAGTCCTTTCCGTATCCGATTTCCTTCATGAGTTTTGTGGGGGCATTTCTGATGTGCAGAGGAACCGGCAGGGTGCCGAATTTCCTGGCATCGGCCTGAGATTCTCCAAAGGCCACGTAGACCGCATTGCTCTTGGGTGCAGTGGCCAGGTAGACTGCTGCCTGCGCCAGGGCCAGCTCACCTTCAGGAGAGCCGAGGAAGTCATAGGTCTTCAAGGCATCGATTGCCAGGGACAGTGCCTGAGTGTCTGCATTCCCTATGTCTTCTGATGCGAAGCGTATCATCCGTCGGGCGATGTAATGAGGGTCCTCTCCTGCACTCAGCATGCGCGCCATCCAGTAAAGTGCCGCATCAGGGTCACTGCCCCTGAGGCTTTTGTGAAATGCGGATATCAGGTTGTAGTGTTCCTCTCCGGACTTGTCGTAGCGCAGGGCCTTCTGCTGTATGGCCTCTTCTATAAGTGCCAAAGTGATTGTAGCCCCTTTGCCTTCGGGCCTTGCGGATACAGCGAGTTCAGCCGCAATCTCCAGATTGTTCAGCAGTGTCCTACCGTCGCCGTCTGAACGCTGAATAAGGCACTCTGCGGCATTGGGCTCAATGGAAAGCTCGAGCCTTCCAAGGCCTCTTTCAGTATCGGTAAGCGCCCTGTTCAAAATGACTTTAAGGGCTTCATTGTCCAGGGGGTTGAGTACCAGGACCCGGCATCTTGAAAGTAAGGGGGGAATGATTTCAAATGACGGGTTTTCTGTAGTGGCACCGATCAGGGTAATAAGGCCGCTCTCCACATGAGGCAGAAACGCATCCTGCTGGGCCTTGTTAAAGCGGTGTATCTCGTCGACGAAAAGGATGGTATGTGGTCCGTTATTTTTGGTGTTTACCTTTGCTTCCTCTATGACGATCCTGAGTTCTTTCACGCCTGAAAGGACAGCGGAGAAGCAGACGAAGTTGGCCTCTAATCTCCGCGCGAAAATCCTGGCAAGGGTGGTCTTGCCGCACCCTGGAGGTCCCCAGAGGATCAGGGAAGGTATGGTCCCTCTTTCAATCAGGGTATTCAGTATCTTGTCCTGGTTCAGAAGGTGCCCCTGACCCACGAATTCATCAAGGTCTTTTGGCCTGAGCCTTTCGGCAAGGGGAATCTGGGTCAAAGATTACCTCCGTTTTTAAGACTCCTTCCTTCCATTCTATAATATGGGGTTCTCCATGGTCGCCTGGCAAATACAAGGGCGGCAACTACTGTCAGGAATATCCAGTTCCATCCGATCAGGATGAGCGAAGTCCAGGAGTAGCCTCCGTAAGGCTGTCTGATTTCGGCGTACAGATCACCAATGAGGACTATCCCCAGCACGGATGGAATAAAGTATTTAATTATGATATCCCATGAATATCCAAGTTTGATGGAAGAAATAGAGTTTACGTGTTTTCTGAGATTTCTGGTATCGAAGAGCCACCCGACAAGATGACATTCAGCAATACCCACTACTATGAGCCCGTAATGAGTGATAAAATGATCTGCTATATCCAGCCATAGCAGACCGGCCTGGGTAGTAAAGATTATGGAGCCTAAAAAGCCCAGTATTGTTACCAGGGTTATGAGGGGTTTTCTGCTGAAGCCGAATTTGTCAACCGTTGCGGAGATAAAGGCCTCGATTATGGATATGGACGAGGAAAGCCCAGCTACAACAAGGCACAGGAAAAAGATTGCACCAAAGATGTTTCCTCCGGGTATAAGGCTTACGGCCTTTGGATATGCAACAAATGCAAGGCCTATGCTCTGAGACACAACTTCTGATATGGGTTTTCCCTGTGATGCGGCCATAAAACCCAGGACGGAAAACACGGCAATGCCCGCAAAAAGGGAATAACCACTGTTCATGAACGCGGTCAATATGGCGTTTTTTGTTATATTGGCCTTTGCCGGGAGATAGCTTGCATAGGCTATCATGATGCCGAAACCCAGGCTGAGGGTGAAAAATATCTGGCTGTATGCATCTATCCATACAGTCGGGTCGAATAATTTTGAAAAATCAGGTTCAAGATATGCCCTGAGGCCGTTCATGGAACCGTCAAGCGAAATTGACCACAAGACAAGCACTGCAGTTAAGAAAAACAGCAGGGGCATAAATATTTTGTTCATGTATTCTATGCCCCGACGGACACCCCGGAAGACAATGCCCCAGTTTATCAGCCAGACAAAAGCCAGTGACACCAGGACAGGGATTCGGATATTACCTATCTCAGAGGGAGATTTGCTTAGTGCAAGGAATTGGTTAAAGAAAAAGGCATTGGGATCATCTCCCCAGCCAAGGCAGAAAGAGAGGACAAAGAAATTCAGACACCAGGAGATAATAACCGTATAGTATAAAACAATACCGAACATCACAAAAATGACCGCCCACCAGCCAAGCCACTCCCATTTTCTGTTTACCTTTGCAAAGGCAAGCGGCGCTGAACCCATACGTTCATGTCCAAGGGCAAATTCCAGTATCAGCAGGGGAATCCCTGCTGACAAAAGGGCGATGATGTATGGAATCAGGAAGGCACCTCCTCCGTGGCTGTAGGCCATATAACTGAATCTCCAGATATTTCCGAGACCTACTGCGGAGCCCACGGCGGCAAACACGAAACCGAGCTGACTTTTCCATTGCTCCCTCTGCAATTTTATCAGTGCCTCCTGTTCAAAAAACTTCGCTCTAGTATGACTTAACTACCGGTTTCGTACAAGTATGTCTTTTCAATAACTCAGGTTGAACTGTCAGGCATTAACTTTTAACTTTGAAATAATCAATCCCTCACATTAAAATTGGTAATACTGGTAATTGACTGCTGATGTCTGATTACTCAATTTAGGCAGTGAGAGATTCACGCCAGGGTGCAGATTTTCCGGAGATCAGGAGTATTTACTGTATGCTGCAGTGAGCGGTACATCAGAGCGACATTGAATATCGGGCTTTTCAGCGGTATGATGAGGATCTTGCTAAATCATCACTTAGGTGTTACATAAAGCGTCTTTACTATTTAAAACGCACGTTCAGTGAGATCCGGTGGTGCCTTCTGATTATTCAGGCGGTGTAAGGATGGTTTTTGGCTGGACGGATGAAAAACCACATTTATTCAAGGAGAAACTATGGCTTACGTTACAATGAAACAGTTGCTTGAAGCAGGTGTCCACTTCGGGCATCAGACCAGACGATGGAATCCCAAGATGAAGCCTTACATCTTCGGTGCCAGAAACGGGATCTATATTATAGATCTGCAGAAGACTGTAAAGCTCTTCAAGGTGGCTTACGATTTTGTAGTAGATACCGTTGCCCAGGGGGGGAAGTTGCTTTTCGTCGGTACCAAGAAGCAGGCCCAGGATTCCATAGTTGAGGAGGCCAACCGATGTTCAATGCCTTATGTGAACAGCCGCTGGCTGGGTGGGATGCTCACAAATTTCCAGACCATTCAGAAGGGCATCGATCGTCTGAAACGTCTTGACGCCATGTTTGAAGACGGCACTGTCGAGCGTTTTCCCAAAAAAGAGGTC
>CAZPDU010000210.1:0-10464 GCA_964585405.1 uncultured Thermodesulfobacteriaceae bacterium
TACACGGCGACCATATGCTACCATTGGTCAGGCTTGCAAGTGTTGGTGGAGTGCCTGTAGAAGAACTTTTATCCAGGGATGAAATTAAGAATATAGTAACGCGCACTCGATATGGAGGCGCAGAGATAGTCCAGCACCTCAAGACTGGAAGTGCATTTTCAGCTCCTGGTCTTGCGGCAGTAGAAATGGCTCAATCTATTCTGAAAGACGAAAAAAGAGTGGTAGCCTGTGCAGCTTATCTGGAGGGAGAATTTGGTATCAGCGGCGTATTTCTTGGTGTGCCGGTAGTGCTTGGAGCAGAAGGCGTGGAACGCATACTGGAATTTTCCCTTGCACCGGATGAGCGTGAAGCCTTAGAAAAATCTGTGGAGGAGGTAAAGAAACAAGTTGCGGCTACGGGCTTATGAATCATGACAATCCATAGGAATATCGTATTATGGATCTCCCTGATCGGGCTGATTGGTGTTCTGAGTGGGCTGGTTGTATTGTATAGACTCTTCTGGCCTTGCGTTTCCACTACTTTGCCTCTGCCTTTACTAGAGCAGGTCCCCATTGAACAACTTCCAGCCTTTGATGATATCGAGGACAAAAAAGGACTGCAAAAGTCTATTACAGCCAGTCTGGAATACCTTGAAGGCCATAATGATGATAAGCAGATATCCTGGGGCAATAAATCCACAGATATAGGCACCTTAAAAAAGACTCTAAAATCATTTTCCGAACTACTTGACCAAAATTTACCTCAGCAGGACCTTAATAGGGAAATCCGACGCCGATTTATAATTTACAGGATAACCGGGTGTGATAGTGGGGAAAGGCCTGCAGGGCCAATTCTTGTTACAGGATATTTTCAGCCCGAGCTGCCTGCATCTCTCGAATCAAATGAAGAATTCCCCTATCCACTTTATGAAACTCCCAAAGACCTCATTCGAATAGCTCTAAATGATTTTGATTCCGCATTTCCGCACAAGACGCTCTGGGGAAGGATATCAGGACAAAGTCTTATCCCTTATTATACACGCGCGGACATTGACAATGGCAAAAAACTCGAGTGTGCCAGTGTCCTTGCATGGCTGCGTTCACCAGTGGATGGGCTTTTGCTGCACATACAAGGTTCAGGGGCACTTCGGTTTCAGGATGAAAGCAAGAGATATATACATTACGCCTCCAGCAATGGTCATCCCTACTATAGTATTGGCCAATGGCTTATAGAAAAGGGACTGTTACGTGAGGATCAGGCCGACTGGCCTGGCATACGTGCTTGGGCGCAAAAAAATCCGAAGGAATTCAGAAGGTCTTTTGCTGCAAATCCAAGATATATTTTTTTCAGATGGGAAAAAGAAGGACCAATAGGAACATTAGGGAAAGTACTGACACCAATGAGATCAGTGGCCCTTGATGAAAGGTTTTATCCTCTTGGTGTCCTCTGCTTTTTACAAATGCCCTTGCCTGAGAACATGTCGATTTGCGGATATAAAGGCATTTTCCAGGGCTTTGTCTGTAATCAGGACACCGGCGCTGCCATCAAAGGACCATATAGACTTGACCTCTATTGCGGAGCAGGCGATAAAGCCGGCTACATTGCAGGAAGTCTGAAGACACCAGGATCTCTCTATCTTTTGTTGCTCAGAGATGCTGTTCTGAGAACACGGCTCTGTCAACCCTGAAAGCATCTTGCTTTTCCATAGCCGACTCATTAAGCTTGTAAAATCATAATAAGCTCATGGCTGCTTACAAAATTCCATCTCTTGTCTGATGGTTTGCGTTGTCCGTTAGCCAAAATACTCATATATTTTATTCTAAAAGCAGGTATTCAACAGCCCATGACTTATGAGCTATGAACCGACTTTCATGTATATTGGTAATAGTTCTTAACATGAAGATT
Source organism: uncultured Thermodesulfobacteriaceae bacterium (assembly GCA_964585405.1). Taxonomy (GTDB): domain Bacteria; phylum Desulfobacterota; class Dissulfuribacteria; order Dissulfuribacterales; family UBA3076; genus UBA3076. The sequence goes on from CAZPDU010000210.1 coordinate 1,886, forward strand.
TAAGTATGTTTTGTGTATAGCTCAACATAATTACAATTGTAAGAAATTGCTAAACTACCGAGTGACCTCGTCAAAATCCACCCTAATTATAGCGTTTCTTATCTTGTTTATTCTGATCCTGACACCCTGTTCTTTATTTCCAATAGTTAAAACCGCTGTATCATTGGCAGAAGACAGGCCTGAACCAGAAATATCTGAACTTACAATATCAAGTTCTCGGGACAAGCTCATGGCTTATTTTTCTCTCAAGAACGGGTGTCCTCACTATGTGCAAATTGCCTTAGAAAGTGGGATTATAGTACGCTATATCTACGAAATAGAGCTGCAAGCACCCCGGTTTCTCATAAAAAAAAGGCTTTCCAGAATCTTCATATTAAGGACACTTACCCACGACAATCTCAAAGGGGAATACAGAGTTTCATTTGGTCCTGAATTTCCCAAAGTAGTCAGCGTAAGAACCTTGGAAGAAGCAAAAAAACTCGCTTTTGAAATTAACGACATCTCGATAATTTCTTTATCCGAATTACCTCGGGGGAAGACCTATATATTAAGAGTACGGGCGAATATGGAAGAGGCGGCATCGTCTTTGCCTTTTAAAGGTCTTTTGGACCTGTTTTCATCGTGGGGTTTTCAGACTAAATGGTATGAAGTCCGATTTAACTACTAGCGAAGCTAGAAAACGAAGAATAGAACGAATCATCATGATGGCAGCAGTGGTTTTTATAGCCCTGCTATCCTTAGCCGAATATTATCTGATTTCAGGCTCCAGTCCGCTATCGACAGGCAGCAATGTACTTATTTTCGCAGTAATTAACCTCGATATTTTCCTTATTCTGCTTTTGGGTTTTCTCGTAGTACGTAATCTGACCAAACTTGTATTCGAAGACAAAAAACACTTACTGGGGGCTAAGCTCAGGACTAAACTTGTAATAGCTTTTATCTCTATATCCCTTATCCCTACGATACTGCTTTTCCTAGTCTCGTTCCAATTTCTCAGAACCAGTATCGGATACTGGTTCAACATAAAGGTGGAAAAATCTCTTGATAATGCTATGACAATAGGCAGAACATATTACGAGGGACGGGTTACCGCGTTAGAGCGCATCTCTCAAGATACAGGGAGGCTGATAAGTCTGAAGTGTATTGAGGAAGACGATACCATAAACAGGATATGCATAGAACAGCTGATGAATCCCACACCGCTATCACCAGGTATTCAAGGTTCCAGCAGGATGATTTCCTTAAATTCTATAGAGGTGATAAATTCAGTTCACAAAGAGCTCTTTGTTAAGATATGGCTACCGCTTGTGGACATGCCGCCAGATATTCCCCATTCTGTGCTTAACCAGATTTTTGAAGGCGAAGATTCATTATTACATAGTGTAACCATGGAAGGCGGTGAGCTTATTCGTATATTAAGTCCTTTAAAAAATGCGAATAACGACATTCTAGCCGTGTTAATCTTAGGCCACCTGATGCCCCAGGATATGAGTTACCTGCTCGATGATATTCGCTCAGGTTACGATGACTATAGACAGTTACAGCTGTTTCAGAACCCAATAAAAGGCTCTCTTTTAATTACCCTTTGTCTGATTACTTTGCTGATTATTTTTGTTTCCATATGGTTCGGATTCCGTCTTGCTAAAAGCATTACAGAGCCTGTCAAAATGCTTGCTGAAGCCACTAACCGTGTAGCAATGGGAGACCTGGATTTTAGCCTTGAATCTCAAGGCAAGGATGAACTTAGTTCTCTGGTGCAGGCATTTAATATAATGACCCAGGATATAAAGGAGGCGAGACGGAGGACTGAAGAGACTTCAAGACAGTTGCGAAAGAGCTACGGCGAATTGGAACATCGCAGACGCTATATTGAGATTATACTTCAAAACGTAACAGCAGGAGTAATATCTATAGATAGACAGGGCGTTGTGACTCTAATGAACAAATCAGCTGCGAGCATTCTGAATATATCATCAGATCAGATAATCGGTAGGCCTTATTCTCAGCTCCTGACAAAAGACCAGGCCAAGGAATTTGAGGAAATCAGACAGGAACTCAGCCGCTCTCCCAAAGGCACACTTCAGCGTTCGATTCGCATGGAAATAAGAGAAAAGACCCTTTCTCTTCTGGCAAGCTTTACCATATTGAGAGACCAGGACGAGAGATCTCTTGGAGTAGTCATAGTCTTTGATGACCTGACAGAGCTTGAAAAAATTCAGCGTCTCGCTGCCTGGCGTGAGGTGGCTAGACGCATCGCACATGAAGTCAAAAATCCCTTAACGCCTATACAGCTCTCAGCGCAAAGACTGCGCAAGAAATATCTCGATAAATTGGATAATGAAACCAGAGTTGTTTTTGATAAATGTACAAATACCATTATAAGCCAGACCAAAGAACTTAAACACCTAGTGGACGAATTTTCCAATTTTGCCAGGCTACCATCCCTCAGGCGCCGGCCTACGAAGCTTGACGACTTGGCTGATGACGTACTTGCAATTTATAGGGCTGGACATCCAAACATCGAATTTAAACTAGATGTACAGAAAGGCCTGCCTAATGCATTGTTGGATTCTGATCAGATAAAGAGGGCAATTATCAATCTCCTTGACAATGCTGTAGCCTCTATGACCGATGGTGGTAAAATAAATATTCTGATAACATATAACACCGCTGAGAATGAAATACATCTAAGTGTTTCAGATACCGGACCAGGTATTTCGCCTGAGGATCTTCCAAGGCTCTTTGAACCCTATTTCTCCAGAAGAAGAGGTGGTACAGGCCTTGGGCTTGCTATTGTAAACTCTATTGTAGCAGACCATAATGGACAAATTATGGTAAAGGACAATATTCCTAACGGGACTAGATTTATACTGATTTTTCCTATTAACTAGAAACAATCGGACTATTTGCAACAATAAACGGGAACTAGAGATGAGTAATCGAGTTTTTATCCAATTTCCAGTTTCTGTATCCAGTATTCGATGCATTAATATATTTCTTTGTAGAACAAGTATAACCCGTCGAATAGAAGGATGCCCATTTTTGCCATGGTAAAAAAGAAGATACTTGTCGTAGACGACGAAGAGTCAATCCTTCAATCTGTGACTGATATTCTGGAAGACGAAGGATTTGACGTCCAGACCTCACTGGACGGAAAGACTTCACTTGAGATCATGGGAGAAGACCTTCCGGATCTGGTACTGCTGGATATCTGGATGCCGGGTATGGATGGCCTGGAATTGCTTAAACGGATAAAGGCAGAGTGGCCGTTTATACCGGCGATAATCATGTCCGGCCACGGAACTATCGAAACGGCTGTAAAGGCCACCAGACTGGGGGCATATGATTTTATAGAAAAACCCCTTTCCTATGAACATCTGGTACTCACGATCCAGAATGCCCTTAAATATCATAAACTCAGGGAAGAAAATGTCTTTTTAAGACAAAAAACCGGGGAAACGCGAGAACTCATTGGTGAAAGCCATGCCATGAAAAGGCTCAAGCAACAGATCGCTATCGTAGCCCCGACTGATGCGTGGATACTTATCCAAGGGGAAAATGGAACGGGCAAGGAACTTGTAGCTCAAACTATTCACCGTATGAGCAAGCGAAGCCGAAAACCACTTATAGAAGTCAACTGCGCTGCAATACCTGAAGAACTTATTGAGAGCGAGTTATTTGGACATGAAAAGGGGGCCTTCACCGGTGCAACTACCATGAAAAGAGGGAAGTTTGACCTTGCCAACGAAGGCACCTTATTCCTTGATGAAATCACCGATATGAGCCTTAAGACCCAGGCGAAAGTCCTTAGAATACTCCAGGAGCAGAGATTCGAGCGGGTCGGGGGAAACAAGACTATCACTATAGATGTACGCATAATAGCCGCTACAAACAAAGATCTTGAAAAAGAAATACAGAAAGGCTGCTTTAGAGAAGACCTTTACTACAGGCTAAATGTGATACCGATAGAGGTCTCACCCCTAAGAGAGCGTAAAGATGACATCTTTCTTCTGGTAAAAGGTTTTTTGAGCGAATTTACAGGAAATACTGCTCATGGCCCCAAAAAAAAGGCAAGCCGTGAGGTAATTGAGGCATTTATGGCATATGATTGGCCGGGAAATGTAAGAGAATTGCGGAACATGATAGAAAGGCTTGTGATCCTATCAAGAGAATCGGAGATTACAACAAATGACCTGCCTCCATCTCTTCGTAAGGGCATCAGGACAGCTGCTGAAACCCAACAGACTGGTTCTCCGACCGAGCCTGCATGGCTGAGCTGTGATGACTTCAGGGAGGCAAAAACCTTATTTGAACGGGAATATCTTGAAAAAAAACTTGCCGAATACCAGGGTAATGTCAAAAAAACCGCAGAAGCTATTGGCATTGAAAGAAGGCACCTGCACAGAAAAATTAAGGCATTGGGATTGGAAACATGAATATACTACTGAGAATTTGGAACCGGGTTTTTCCCCTCCCAGCTCTTTTCTTCACCTTTTATCAATCGTTTGATATTATCCCTGTGCCTTATCCAGATAATAAAGGTAATTACCCAAGCCATAAGTTCAAGTTCGTATGCCGGACAGAAAAAGTGCATCAAAATAGGCATAAATAAGGCCATAGAAAGAGACCCGACCGACACATAACCCCACTTCTTTAGCACTATCAGAAAAGTAAAAACAGCAACTGCTACAGCAAAAGGACACACTGCGAGGAACACTCCTGATGCAGTAGCGACGCCTTTCCCCCCGCGAAACCTGAAAAATATTGAATAGCAATGACCCATGACAGCACCGAGACCTGTAAACGCAATCCACAATTCAATATCAGCCGCTCCGGACATTGCCCAGATGCACCCAAGGACCGGCAAAAGGCCTTTTGCGAGATCTGCTGCCAGTGTAAGAAGTCCCCAGCCCTTACCCATCACCCTAGATACGTTGGTAGCCCCTATATTCCCACTGCCATGTTTTCGAAGCTCTATGCCTCTGCAATGGGCAAAGAGCAGACCAAAAGGTATTGACCCCAGAAGATAAGATCCAATCGGCCACATTATTTGGGGTAAAAGACTCATGTCTCAGGACAGATTAATAGACGGCCTTTTATCAAGGCCTTTTTAAATTCTTCAAGTATTCTGCTGTAAGAATTTTGTTTTTTATTTACAGTACTCAATGATCCGGTCTGTTTATCTCCAAATCCAAGTTTTCCATCGGCATTACGATCAAAAACCATATAACTGGGAGGCATCGAAATCCCATCTCCAAAAACCAAGATTTCAATAGACCTGCTATAATCGTTTCCCTCTTTTAATCTCAAAAGGGCCTGGCCGAAAACCGTAGCCAACCGAAGTTCAGAAACGTATCTTTTAACCTTTCGTCCCGGCTCTGAAATCTGATCTATGTATAAAGGATTTCCAAAAGGACGCATCATGTCAAAAAATTGTTGTTTACTATTTAAAATAATTACTATATCGCCGACATCACTGAAAGAGTAAATAACATCCATATCCTGATCATTAACGGCTATACAGCCTTCGGTCCAGTCCCTCATCCCGCTTTTCCCCCTTTTTCGGTATACTCCTCCACCGTGTATACCAATACCACTGCCGAGAGAAGTGCAGACAGGTGGCAAAACCCTTTTTGATATAGCATCTACAATTATACGATATTCACTCAAAGAAATAAGCCTTTTTCTTAATCCCAGCCATGCATCCACTTTATTGGGGTAAGAAAGCCCCAAAAACTTATAGAATCTGCTGTTATTTTTTTTGTAGGTCACATAATAACAGCCCTCGGGGGTCGACTTGTCTCCCCTGCGGCTCTTGGACGATATAGAATCTACGCCGAGGGACACCGCAAAGCTTTCTATAACCTTGCCATCTCTATAGAGATATAGGCGATGGAGCCCCTTATCGATAACTACATATTTTGAGTACACTGCTGCGGCATGAACGCATCCAGGTAAAAGGATTAAACCTGCTAAAAAAGAAGCCAGTGCAGTGAAAAGCTTTAATGATTTTCCCTTCATAATCTATATAAATCAGAATTTATATGCTTGCCTACGAGCAAACTATACTGTTATATTTTTAATATATCTTTTCTGCCTGAAAAGGTCACCATCTTACAGGTAGTTGATATTTCAGAACGACAAATGTGCATAAAGATCCCTATTGAATTACCTGAAAAAAACAAGCTTAATCTAATAACTTTAAGGAGAAGCCATGACACAAAAAATTCCTGAAAAAAAATGGGTTATTATGAGAACGGCTTTGAGTTTGTTGCTTGTATTAGGCCTGTTCACTTTGCCGGGCTGTGGTCTGAGTGAAGAAGACAAGGCCGTAATAAAGCAGGGAGTAAAGGCCGCGGAAGAATCGAAAGCAGCAGCATCCAGGGCGGAAGCCGCCACTAAACGATTAGAAGACCTGGCTTCTCGCCTAGAATCATCTGCACGAAAGGCTGAAGAAGCTGCGGCTGCTGCAGCCATGGCAGCCGACCGGGCGGATGCGGCCACAAACAGGGCCACTGAAGCAGCCAGCAGTGCTGAGACCACAGCTAAAAAGACGGAAAGAATTTTTGAAAAGAGTCTTCTTAAATAATTGGGGACTGCGATTCTGTTTATTAAATCAGGCATCCTACTTACAGTGCAAAAAGTGCAAACAGTAAAATGAAAGATGCCCGACAAATATTTTATTCTTTGTCTGTATGGGCCACAGGCAAGGGAATACCGTTTTGTTCCTTGATGGCCCTCTTGATTTTTTTAAAATCGACCTTAAGAGGGCCTATGACCTTTTCGCAGGCAGAAATACCAGATAATACTACTGCCAATGGGTCATCAATATTATTTTCATAGTCATGATATACCTGTAACCAACACTTGTCTTCTGCCCATCCAATTTTTATTGGTTCATATATGATGTGGACTAGTGTTCCCACTGGCACCAGAGGGAACAAAGAGGCTATATCTTCAGAATAAAGCCTTATACATCCATGACTAACTCGGCGCCCCACGCCCCAAGGACGATTTGTGCCGTGAATACCGTATGAAAGCCTTGAAAAACGTAAAATGTATTTTCCCAGAGGATTTTCAGGCCCGGGAAGTACCCTTTGAGGCAGTTCAGGATCTTCTTTCAGAACAGAAGGCGGCACAACCCATATTGGATCCTTGGTCTTGCTGAGCACTGTATAAATACTTAGTTCTGTGGAGTAACCCTCTTTACCAACACCTACAGGACATGTCCAAAAATGGGGTTTTCCTCCTTTAGAAGACATAAAATAGTACAAACGCATCTCAGCAAGATTTACTACTATTCCAAACGGCAGACGTTCTTTGGGTAAAACAAATACAGTGGGGACTGTTACCTTGGCCCCTTCAGAGGGTACCCAAGGGTCTATGCCAGGGTTTGCTGCTACTATCTGGTTGTAACCCAAGCCATGGTTCTTTGCTATATCGAGCAGGGTTTGTGTACGCTCGGCCTTTATTATTTTCAATTTTCCATAAATAGTCCTTCCCTCTTTAAGATCAAAGACATGAAAAGCGCTGGCCTCTGGAAGTGCCGCAATAATTATTAAAAAAACGAGGTCTTGTATTAGCAGTACAGTCTTGAAAGAAAAAAAATTAAACATATTTATAGATAAAACCGTTGCGAGCCAAACTGCTTGGCGAAATTAGATTGAATATTGTATTATAATATGTATTTTATATGTGATCCTGTTTACAAAAGGCATTGTGGAAATTGCTGAAGATCTATTTAATAATTAGTATGCTTTAATTTTATCAGGTGGGCAACGGAAATTACGACAGGCTTCCTGGACATTCTACTTTAAGATAAACTCAAAAATTACGAATCTAGGATTCAGCCCTTCTCCCTAAGGCCCCTCCAGCAAATGCGGTCAAAGGCAGGCATGGCAAAATGGGATTTAAAGAGCTGTGACAAAAACACCGGAGGTCAATATGAAAAACTATTTTAAAAGGGCAGCAGTAAAAATATATGAAGACGCAAAAAAGGAAGACCGACTTATTGAGGGTCTTACTCTTGACAGATTCAAGGAACTTGCCGTAAGACAGGAAGGGGTAATCCGCACACAAATGGGTTCAGTGGCGGCTGACTCAGAGCCCATGTCCCGTTCAGCCCCCCACACCGCTAATAATATTGATCATCCCTTTGGGGAAGAGGAAGAGCAGTTGGCCCTGAAGGCAACGGAGTATCTAAGCAGGGAAAGAATAATTTCCCTTGATACCATAGTAGGGGACGGTAGAGAAGGAGTTACCGTCCGTTTTATAATTCCAGAAGTCTACGCCCAGCTGGCTTACGGTCTAAAGCTGCTTCTGGACTATCCGGCAGCCAGAGTAGTAGAAGAACCCACTTATACCATTATTTTCTTTACAGACGAGGCATTTGAAAATAACAAGCACAAAAAGCTTATAGATAAAGATATCACCATTCGCCTCTGGATGGGCGAAAAGAGAGGCGAGCAGGTAAAGATATGCAGAAACAGCCTATATGTTGGTGAAGGGAAAAAGGGTGTTTTTCAGTTTGAGGACTGGCGGGTAAAAACCATTGACAAGACCGGCATCTTCCTGCACTC
>CAZPDU010000211.1:0-4174 GCA_964585405.1 uncultured Thermodesulfobacteriaceae bacterium
ACCAGGTAAATCGATGATTAATTCGTTTGTGACCGCCTTAATGCGGATGACCGCATGAAATTTTTCCAGGAAACTTCAGTATAGTAGACAACGCAATTAAGAAGGAGGATATGCATGGCCTCAGAACTGGCTGGGAAATGGTGAAAAGGAATATTGATAGGATCTCAGACTTGGCTATTGATCTCCTCAACTACTCCAAGGAGCGAGAGCCCGAATATGAAAAGTGTTCCCCGAACGAAATCGCTGAAGATGTGTGTAAGCTAATGGATACCAAAGCAAGGGAATCCGGAGTAAAGATCGTCAGAGATTTTGATCCAAACATAGGCGATGTAACTATAGACCACAAAGGAATTCATCGCTGTCTTCTTAACCTGGTCTGGAATGCCATTGATGCCTGTGAATTTGATGAAGACGAAGACAAAGAATACATAGTACGGGTAACTACAAAACGCGAAAGTGATGAAGCGTTTATTCTTCAGGTCTCTGACAATGGTTCCGGTATGAATGAGACCGTAAGAAAGCAAATCTTCACATCTATATCCAGCACCAAGGGGTCAAAAGGTACAGGTCTCGGTCTCCTTGTTACCCAGAAAACAGTCCATGAGCATGGTGGGACTATAAAAGTGGACTCTGAACCTGGAAAAGGGTCAACCTTTGTCATCAGGCTGCCTTCTGAGCCTACATCCCATCAAGGCTAAAGATTCGTCCGGAAATAGATTTCCTTCCCCTTTTATAAACCTAAAAGCGTTGCTATATCAGGATGTTTTGTTATTACTTTGACAAACTGTGCTGTACGACGTTCTAAGCGGTTCTCAAGGATTGTGGCAGTCTTTTGCATAACCAGGAATCCAATGTTGTGGTCCTGATTGAGAAGGGCCTTAAATTTGTCTCCGGGCATAACCATGATTTCGCATGGTTCCATACAAACAGCAAGGGAAGTATGCGCGAGATCGGGAAGAAAAGCAGACCATCCGAATGAGTATCCCGGTTTAATGGCGCCGATGGAAATAATAAGGGCCGGGATAAGCTCTGTTTGTAGTAATACTTTGCCTGTTATAAGTGAGTAAAAGTGAGTAGCCTCACTACCTGGTTCGTAAATAATCTCCCTTTCTGCAAACGATTGCTCCTGAGCCAGAGGGAGTATCTGTTCCAGCATGCCGTCAGTCAAATCTTCAAAGAGTCGAATCCTTTTAAGTTGTCCTATAGAAGCCAAATATTTGTTTCTCCTCTCAGTGCCCGTATCGTTTACATAATAAACTACCGCGCCGCTTGCTGCGGGTAATACAACCACAAGAGCTTTAAAATTATATCACATCAACAGGTAAATTAATACTAAAAAAAACGTAGCCGTGGCTGCACTTATACCTATGGGTGAGGTATGTGTCTGGATGGCCGCTCGAGTCCTTTCGATTTTGCCCTCGAGCTCTTTTCCCTTTATACCAGTGACACTCCATAGGGGAATCATAACCCCAAGACAGAGGACCTCGGGCCAGCGTTGGGATATACGGCAGATAGATCCAGTTAATTCACCCACAATGATTCTGTCAGCGACCCTGGTCAATCCATTCATGCTTATATCCATGACCCGGTAAAAAAGCCCGCCACCCTTGCGGTAGAGCCAGTCAGCATCAAGATTGACAGCCCTCAGCTCAGAGGGGGACATGCCGGAGAGCGTTAGAAGTATAAAGGCCAAAGCGGCAAAGAAAATTAGCTGAGTCTGTCCTACCACATGCGGAACCGTGTATGGTACATACTCAACCGGATATGGGAGAAGACTGTACAGGTAACTGGGAAATGATCCATTGAAGATGCAGAAGAATGCTGCAATGCCCATGGCAAGAAGCATATGGAGGGGTGCCTCCTTAGGTCTCAGCCCGGAATCATGTCCGAAAAACGCAAAAAATGGAATCTTGATACCAGCATGTTCCAGCACACCAACTGATGCAAACAAAAGAATGAACCATATGATCTGCATATGACCGGTAGCAGCTGCGTCCATTACCATTGACTTACTGACAAAACCACTGAAAAGCGGAACAGCGGATATGGATGCAGCCCCTATTATACAACAGATACAGGTAAGCGGCATGGTCCGGTACAGTCCACCTAATGCCGTGCAGTTGATCTTCCCGCCGGTACGGTACATTACTGCGCCCATGGACATGAACAGCAAGGCCTTGAAGAGGATATCGTTTACGGCATGGGAAACAGCTCCATTGAGGGCCATTTGTGTCCCAATGCCGATTCCGCATACCATGAATCCTACCTGGTTGATCAAGCTGTAGGACAGCACCCGCCTGAGATTGTTTTCAATTACCGCATAGAAAATAGGGAAAGCGGTCATAATAGCTCCGATCCATATAAGGGCTTCGGTGCCCGGAAAGGCCCTGGCAAGAGCGTATACAGCACACTTTGTAGTAAAAGCGCTCAGGAATATGGTCCCGGTAATTGTGGCCTCAGGATAGGCATCTGTCAGCCATGGATGGAGAAAAGGCCAGGCGCAATTTACGCCAAAACCAAGAAAAATTAATAAGGTGGCACGTCCATTAAGTCCGATATACCCGAACTCAATAGAGCCGGTCTGATTTACATACAGGACAATGCCTGCCAGAAGACACAGGCCTCCGGCCGCATGAACAAGAAGATATCTGTACCCTGCGCCCTGAGCCGCCTTTGTCCTGCGGGCCCAGATAAGAAATATGGAAGCTACGGTAAGCATCTCCCAGAAGACAAAGAAAGAAAAAAGGTCTCCGGCAAAGACAACCCCCAAGGCGCTGCCGGCATAAACCAGCCCAGCCACATTCTGCACATCGTCTTTTACGTGAATGGCATAGAGAATGGCTATAAAAGATATGAGATGGAAGATGTAACCGAACAGTAGACTCAGCCTGTCCACTTTACCAAAGATAAGATCATATTCCATAAACCCTACAACCCAATGAGTTCCTTCAGGGATATTGATCAGATTTATGAAACCTGCTACTGGGATGAGCAGCATAAAGGCGCTTTTCCATTTCCCTCTTATCAGGGGAACCAGTAGTCCTCCGATGATAAAGATGGCAGCAGGAGGCAGGACGTCAGTCATAGTAATCCTCTCGTCTCTTCACAAGGGGCCGCAGTATATATTTTGCCGAGAGAACAAGTGCCACAAAGCCGACAAAGGCAAATACACAATAGAATTCAGGCCATTCTTCCTGGGAGAAATGAGTATGCTTGTGAATAAAAAATTCAAGGGCAAGAAGAAGAATGAGCGACAAGAAGAAAGTCCATGCCAGTATCTTCATGTTTGCGGGTTTATCAAAAAAATATTTTTTTTCTTCGCTTTTCTGTGGTTTCATAACAATACTTTTAAGGCCTGAGCAACAAACATGGCAACACAGACGCTCTTATTCAAAGCGTCTTAAAGAAGATGAGCCCCAAATATAAAACGCCTATGGTAATAGCCACCCAAAAAATGGTCTGAAAAGGCGGAACAGGCTCATGGCTGAGTTCCATCTTTCCTTCTATTTCGTCTGTTCTGTCGTCCGCCATAGCTCATACTCCTGTTATACTATGTACCATAATTCTGGCCAGCCTGAGAAAAGGCTGAGGATAAAAAAGCAGAATCACGGAAATAGTCGCTGTTATAGACAAGGGTACCACGCAAAAAACCGGGGCCTCTTGTACCTTGTTCTCAAACATGGAATTTTCAGGTCTACAGAAAAATGCTTTGTAGATAAATGGCATGAAATAGGCGGCATTCAACAGGGAACTGGCGAGCAGCACAAACAGGATTGTAATCTGATGGGCCTGAAGTGACCCCAGAACCAGATACCATTTACTTATAAAGCCGCCACAGGGGGGCATTCCTATAATACTCAACGAACCTATAAAAAAGGCCGCCATGGTCACAGGCATCCTTCGGCCGACCCCTATCATCTCGCTGATGTTCTTTTTACCCGTAGCTACAAAGATTGCTCCGGCACAAAAAAACAGGGTGATCTTTCCAAAGGCATGCATCGCGATATGGAGCATTCCACCGGTCATCCCTTTTGGAGAGAGAAGCCCGACGCCCAGGACGATATAAGAGAGTTGGGCGATGGTGGAAAAAGCGAGAAGCCTTTTAAGGTTGTCCTGTGACAGGGCAATGAGCGAGCCGGCCATGATAGTAAAAGATGCAATATAGATGATCGGC
>CAZPDU010000212.1:0-2056 GCA_964585405.1 uncultured Thermodesulfobacteriaceae bacterium
GTGGTGGCCCGGACGCTTCATGACGTGTACGTGCTTAAATTCACACGGTGTTTACAGATTTAATAAAGGAGGCATCTGATGGGAATTCTTTCCTGGATTGTAATAGGTTTAATCTCAGGTGCACTTGCAAAATTTATCATGCCGGGCAAAGATCCGGGAGGTATTTTCATTACCATTCTTATAGGTATAGCTGGTGCTTTTGTGGGCGGTTTTGTCGGCTCTTTTCTGGGACTTGGGCCAGTTACAGGATTTAATGCAGGGAGTCTGATAGTGGCTGTCGGCGGAGCCGTTCTTTTGTTGTTTCTGTATCGCCTTGTAAAGAAATAGCCCCAGTTTTTGAAACATATTTGGTGTTGCCAAATGGCCTATAAATGCCTTACTTGGCTGAATTTCGTACTTGCGTAAAAACGGAGATGATTATGAGGATTTTATTACTTTTTATTTCTGTGATTCTTCTCGTATGCATGGGTTGTAGCACCATGTATTACGGGGCTATGGAAAAGATGGGAGTACATAAACGAGACATAATGGTCGATCGGGTCGAGGCGGCGCGCGATACTCAGAATGATGCGAAGAAGCAGTTTCTGACGGCCATGGAACAGTTCAAGAGCGTTGTCAATTTCCAGGGCGGGGACCTGGAGAAGGAATACAACCGGTTCAACGGGACATTAAAGAAGACCGAGGCCGAGGCGGCCAGAGTGCGTGACCGTATACATGCGGTTGAGGATGTCTCTTCTGCGCTGTTCAACGAATGGCGTTCGGAAATCAAACAGTACAACAGCGATACGTTGCGCAAATCGAGCCAAAGGAAGTACGACCTCACTAAAATAAAATACAAGGAGCTAATTGAGGCCATGAAGCAGGCCGAGGCTCAGCTTGAACCTGCACTGATCCCCTTGCGTGACCAGGTTCTGTTTATGAAACATAACCTGAACGCCAGAGCTATAGCCGGTCTGGACAGTGAGGTAGACAGTATTCAGGCCAACGTGGACAGACTGGTCCACGACATGGATGACGCCATTGCCCAGGCCGATTCGTTCATCGCATCCCTGCAGGAGGAGTGATTTTTCACCATTTTCTTTGAAATGATAAATAAGGATTGACTACCGGGTTTCTGAGCATAGGGCCTTGACGGGTATATATCGACGATGCATAAGGCTGTGAGAACCGCCTCAACAAATTCTTCGTTATATTCAGTTATGGGCCATGGGCTGATCCTTTCGGATTCAATGCCAGAGATTATAAGTAAGAGAGATAAAGTAATCCTCTTACTTAAATCCGTCAGAACTCTTTAAGGTCAAAAAAACAGTATAAATTTCCAGTTTCTGTCTTTTCGTAGTAATTATTTAAATTACTGAATCCACTGATCCTTAAATATTCAACTGATTTTCAGGTGTGTGTTAATCCGTATTTCGTTTATTTATCTTACCAGCAGGACTGAATTCCGAATCGTGCTGATGAACTCGCACAAGGACCCTTCATAGAGAAATTCAGTGTTAGCGGGTACCACGACCGGCCCCATACCCTGGACAGCAAAAATCAGTCTCGGCAGTGTAGGCCTGATCATGATGCGTATTTCGCTTTCCTGCTCCTGGCCTTTAATATTGAAATGTAGGCGTACCGAATCGGCCAGTTTTTCTGCCGATGCGGCGTCCGATGCCGTTACGAGAACCATCATGCTCCCGTCTTTGAGGCCTACTAATTGCTCGGCTGCTTTCAATGCCTTACCCCCTTGCACCGAGCCGTCGTAGATGGCTACCACGGGTAGGCCGAAGGTGCAGCTTTCATGGAGGACCAGAGTGAGGCACCGTCCTTTAAACACAAGCGTCTGAGTCGTTGAGCCCAAACGTTTTCCCATGGGCCAGCGGCACTTCCCGACAATAACCAGATCCGCCTCCTCTTCGGCAGAAAGGATTTCCAGTGCCACTTTTCCCCTCACAATACGAAATTCCCAGGTAAGACCAAGACGTTCTGCTACGTTCGCCAGGGAATGCCGCATGATAGCCGCCTGTGCGCGAAACTGTTTTTCCAGCTCCGGTATCTCCAGGCGCCTGGA
>CAZPDU010000213.1:0-4488 GCA_964585405.1 uncultured Thermodesulfobacteriaceae bacterium
TGTTCAGGCAGGCAAGAATGGCCGCCCTGCGTTTGCTGGTCCTGTTATCTTCCTCACGCATAATCTCGTAGGCGGGAATTCCCAGCTTTTGCACCAGACCGAGAGCATAGCTTGTTTTACCGGTTCCCGGAGGCCCATAGAGCAGGATATGATTCGACGAATCCCGCTTGACCTTCAGGAGGCTCAAGATATGCGCTGTAATCTTCGGATCGATCAAATGATTTTTTAAAGGAATGGTTTTCCGGGAAAAGCGGGCAAAATAATTCTTGGCCAGCAACTCGTTCGATGGTTTTTGAAAAAAGGCCATGAAGTCATCCGTCAGACAGAACAAATATTTTTCTATTTCATAGAATTCAACCCGCGTAAGCGTACCGCAAAGGGCGTCGGTCATCTCCCTGTCGGTCATCTGCAGGATCATTTTCAGATAGCGCCGGCCTGAAATGTTCTGGCAGCAGAGATGATCCACAAAATAGTCTTCCGCCTGTTGCCAGGCCGAAATGATATAGAGAAACTCGACAAGAACCTTTTCCTGCTTCGACAGGCGGAACATTTTGACCAGGACATCCAGTTTCTTCTCGGCTTCGCTGCGCCCCGCATAGGCAAGGGCCTTGTATCGCCGCTCCAGAACTTTGCGCAGGTCAGTTATGAATAGCCTCGTACGCTTCTTTCCTGATTGTCTCAGAATGCGGCAAATTGAATCAGGGGCTTCATCAGGATCGAGAATGTCTTCTTCGATGTCAGGTTCATATTTTTGCCTCTCTTTCGTGCCCATCCGTTCAAGAAGGATCTGCCCGAGATCGGTCATTTTGGTTCCCATCACCCACACCAGCAACGTCATTGTTTCACGGTCCGCCAATGAATACGTCTCAAGCAGACGATCGAGGTAAACAGCGCATTTACGCAGGACAAAGCGTTCATTCCTGTCGGGATCGTAAGACACCCCTGCATGATCCAGGGATTTCCTGCGTCTTCTGTTCTTCATGACAGCCACCTCTTTGGTCTTTTTAATAAAATCGTTCATGTTCCATCGCTTTTTTAAATATAGAATACCATAATATCGTTCCATATTGCGGAACGAATCTTTCTTTTTTCCGGTAAAGAATAAATTGTCCTGAATCTAAATTTTTGATATTGTATTGTAATGATTAAGAATGGAGAAATGTTATGAATGCCTATGACATGATAGAGACCAAACCGGAAGTGATGCTGGGGAAACCCGTCATAAAAGGAACCAGGATTCCTGTTGACCTCATCGTAAGGAAATTGGGTGAAGGCGCCTCTATTGAAGATTTACTCGATGGTTATCCAAATCTATCGAGAGACGCCATCCAGGCGGCGCTGATTTATGCCGCCGATATGATCCGCAATGAAACAACCATCTTTTTGAAGACAGGCACTGCCGCTTGAATACAAAACCATTGAGTTTTTTGGCGGACGAAAGTTGCGATTTTTCTGTCATTCGAGCACTGCGTGCAGCAGGCTATTCCGTCAAGGCCATCGCTGAAATATCCCCATCGCTGCTAGATGAAGTGGTACTGGAATTGGCGGTGGCGGAAAAACGTTTATTGATAACAGAAGATAAGGACTTTGGCGAGTGGGTTTTTGCGCATCAACGTGCGATGACGGGCGTATTGCTAATCCGCTATCCGGCGAGTATGCGCTCCTTAATGGTAGAAGCTGTGATCGATCTGACTGGGGGATATGCACCAGAACTTGACGGCAGCTTTACTGTTTTAGAGCCTGGAAGAGCGCGAATCAGGAAGAAAATCAAAGGCTGAGCATAACAAGAGATATATAAGGATTATATGGTATCGAGCTGGTTTTAATTCAGGGCTAAATTCCTTGGAGTTCATTCTGCCAGAATTTTTTTAATTCCGGAATCTTCTGGATAAAGCACCGGTCGCCAATTTCAACAATACTTTCCTTAATTTTACTTATCTCAGCTCCCGGCTGCAATTCGATTGGCTGATTAAAGTAAACGCCACCCTCTTCCATTTCTTCTTGAATATCTTCTTCGGAAATTTCAATCTTTTCAAGATAAGAACGCAGTTCCTCTGTCGTATTCCATTCATTACCAACTATCTTCTTAAGTTTTTTTTCTAATGCATACCTTTTAGGGGATGGTTCCATCTTAGATAGTTCAGTTGTGGAGATCCACATTTCCAGACCCCAGGGTCCTTCCTTGGAAAGGTATTCATAATATAGGCCAAACCATAGCCATTTATTGCTTGATTTTTTCGTCCTTGTATTTAACGCTGAATAACTATTACCAAAATTACAATTTTTTTGTTGCTCATGATTAAATTTATATTTATTCCCTCTACGTTTTAGCTCTTTAAGAGGCGGTACCATCAATTCATAAGTCTGCTTGTCCACTAGCTCCATTGCTTGTTGTATTTTGTCTTTTTCCGAAGAATCAAGCTTTATCTTTTCCCAACCATCTTCATCTTTCACCGCCTCATAGATTTGATTGAAATCGTCATAATTAGCCGTGGCAATCTCAAGCAATTTGCTGATCCGCATATTGTTCTCCTTTGTATTCCTCCAGGATTTCTTTCACTTTTATTATGTGAGAATTATATTTAACCAGCTCTATCAACGAATTGTCTTCAAGGCTGCAATCCACGGTAGGTATTTTGCAGACATGATGCAAAAGGGTGCTTGTCCAGAGACGCAACAATTGAAATCCATCAAGGCTGTTTTTTTCTTTTTCGGTCTGATCCAATTTGCAATAATTTGCCAATGCACAAAAAGACGAGGCTACATTTTTCCAGTCCAGCAGGTGCCAAGGATCTTCCAATTCTTCTTCACTAGGAGTCAAATAAATTAAAATATCATTTTCTTCAGGTTTGAACCATTCCGCATAGTTAGACAACTGATCGTCGCCCTGTTTTCCCTTTATTTTCCCCTCGATCAGAATACGGCATTTCGGTTTTATCATTTCAATGTAAATGTCAATGCGACGATTTTTCCCGTTTATTCGAATCCATTTTTCCGTCTCAACTTTACATACGGAAATTTGATGATAATTCTCCAAATCAATTTCTATTTCTGATTCCGATAGTGAAGCGGCCACCAAAAAGAATCCTATTGGTAAGTTACCGAGCCCATGCTCCCGTTCAGGGTCAAGAAAAAAAGCGAGCATTTTGGTATGGGGCACTTCCTGTAAGCCCCATTCGATATGAGAAAAAGCATCTACCTTGCAGAAAAGTGGATCATCGGGGTCCAGCTTGAATTTCGTCTCTTCTATGAGGGCATGATATTGTTTTTTAAACGTTTCCAATAATGACTTTAATTTTTCATCAGTATATTCCTTTGCTAAGACTTTACCCTTCTCAATTTTTTCCGCCTGCTCACTTTCATAGATGAGAGCGATTTCTTTAGCGAATTCCAAAGGGAAATCATGATCATTTTTGATTGTGGAATCATGCGTTGCAAATAAATCAGTTGGGGTATTTTCTATCGCCCCTAGCAATTCGTCTCTGAGTCTGCGGTATGCTTGCTGGAAATTACTTTCGGCATTCATTATTTTATCCCATCAATGGTAATGTACTACAGAATTCTAACAGCAAGATTTTCTAAACATAATCACATTCACTTATTGAAAAGTAAAGTATGGACATTCATAAGATTTGGTAATAACCTTTCTGATGTTTTGCCTGTGCTTCAATATCCGCAACCGACTGCCTCTCCTTGGGTAATTCTCCCAAAAAATTACGCAATATCGTCGGAATCGGCAAGGCAATAATCATTGAGACGCAGACTGATTCATGGAGCGGTTTCGTAGCTTGCGAGCTCCGACGGGGAATTTTCTGCAAACATACTGCAGCATCGTTCCATATTACGACACGATTATAGTTATACCCATTGAACTGCCTTCGCTGGGATGAGATAAGTGAAAGTATGGAAAGCACAATCGATGGGAGGTATTTGTGGCCGAAAAACTGGATAGTTACCGGAATGGCGGGCAGAAGCTTATCAGTCTTTTCGTCCGGCAGATATTCGGAACTTGTCAATGAAAATGAGACACCCTGTGTTTAAAATTAGAGTACAATTATGTGACTCTTTAATTTTTTCATCAAGTTTTTCTGAAACATAAAGGTGTCCCCCCTAAAACCCCCCGCCGGGGGGACTTTCCTGCCTGGGTTCGACCTTATCAGGCCTGCACACAGGCAGGTGTACAATATCATTTGGTTTGTTGATCCATGCCGCCGCAGGCAGAGGCATGGGTTTTGGCATGTGCCCCTTGAAGCGGTTTGGAAATTTATTGAAAGCTGCCTGTAAAACATGGGACCTGCGAGCAAGGATTTGCAAAGCCTGACCGTAGTGAACCTGTTCCGGCGTCATAAGTCCAATGCCAGCGTGCTTGTGTTTTGTATTGTACCAGGTGAAAAAGGGACAGCAGAAATTTCTGGCATCCTGGATTGAACCGAAGCGTTCCGGAAATTCCGGACAATATTTCAGGGTCTTGAACTGGGCCTCTGAATA
>CAZPDU010000214.1:0-5019 GCA_964585405.1 uncultured Thermodesulfobacteriaceae bacterium
CTGAAGTGATTTAATATAAGTCATCAGCTATAAACTAATCTCAGCATTACTGTTTTCCTCAAGGCAAGGAGGCCGGTGGAGCCATAAATTCAGGACCGACAGGATCAATGACTGTCTCTTTCAGTATTGTGTCAATGGACTCCATAGATGATTCATCCAATTTCCATCCCAGAATATCTGAGACTGGATCAAGCTGATCAGGTCTCCTCGCTCCCCAAAGGGCAATATTTACGCCGTGTCTATCAAGTAACCACCTTATAGCGAGGTGAATTACACCTTTTCCAAATTTTTCCCGGGCATATTCATCCAGCCTGGTAACGGCCTTCAGATATTGATTATATCGCGGTTGCCGGAATTTCGGGTCTATCTTTCGTAAATCATCTCCTTTAAACTTTGTGTCCTTTTGCATTCTGCCTGTAAGAAGGCCCCGGCACAATGAACCATAAACAAGCGTCGTAATATTGTTATCGATACAATATGGAAGAATATCATCTTGAATCTTCCGTTCGAACAGATTGTAGGGTGGCTGGCTGGCATGAAGTTCAGAATACTTTTTGAACTCATCCATCTGTTGCGGATTGTAGTTGCTTACTCCTACGGCCTTTATCTTTCCTTTCCTATAAAGACCATTCATAGTTTCAGCGGTTTCCTCAAAAGGCGTTGTAGGATCTGGCCAGTGGATTTGGTATATATCAATATAATCAGTACGGAGCCTGTAAAGAGAGTCATCGATCTCCCTCAGTATCCGCTGTTTCGAAGAATTCCTGAATACTCTTCCTTTATCATCCCATTCCAGACCCGCCTTCGTGGCAATTATAACCTGATCTCTATTTCCATATTCAGCCAGTGCTCTACCTACAAGTTCTTCTGATCTTCCAAATCCATAGACCGGTGCTGTGTCAATAAGATTTATGCCCAAATCCAAGGCGGCGCGAATGGTATTTACTGCCTGATGTTCTTCAGTACCTCCCCACATCCAGCCTCCTATAGCCCATGTGCCGAGGGCAATGCGTGAGGCCCTAATGCCAGTCCTGCTAATATACACAAAATCCATAATGTCTTCCTCGCAGCAAGGTTTTCACAAATTTTTCGCTGTAGAGCGTTTTATGATTTCCAATTTTTTTAAATTGACTGTTTATTTCAACGACTTAAAAATAGAGCGCTGATCAAGACTATTGACAGATCCCCTCCCCCTCTGGTCAGGAGCAATACCTTTTTCGAAATTAATAACGGTTTTGTCTAGTCCATATCTCCAAAACAATTGGAATGATTAATGATTTACCTTATGTGACCTTTAAGAAACATGTCGAAGGACATCAAACTAATGAAAATCTCTTTAAACCTATTTACCACCCGATTTGACTTACACGCAACAGTATTATTGGCATTGTTTGTTTAGCAGTTTATATTTGTTTCAAAAACAGTGTGTATTATAAAATCAAATATCTATTTAAAGCTGGAAATTAAAAAAATTGATTTTGGGGAATGCTTATATATCAAGGGTTCTGTCCCCGTTTCGAATTTCATTAGCAAAATTCAGGAATAATAGGGTATAAACTGCTTTTGACTTGTAATGAAGGATAGCAACAATTTCCATAAAATGCCGTGTAGTGTTAATGAAATATTAGAAAAACTTGCCCTTAGATACGAATGGGGTACCAGACTTTCCAGGGGAATGATTTGGGAAATATGGGAGGAAATCGTAGGTTCACAAGTTGCGTTAAATGCCTGGCCAGAGCGCTTCACAGAGAGAGATACACTGATTGTGGTTGTCTCTGACTCAATTTGGATGCAACAGCTATCATTTCAAAGGCAGCTATTTATAAACGGGCTTAATGTTCGCTTACCAGCCAGGTCAAAAATTAAGGATATCAGGTTTATTTTAGGTGACGTGTCAGAGGTAAGATCCAGATGGACGAACCATAAAACATACAAGAAAACAATGCTGAAAAAAGAAAAGGTGCAATTTCCTAAACCCGCAGTGGATGCTGCAAATAACATGATGAAACCTGTTCGTGATCACGAGTTAAAACAGGCGATGGCAAATCTCTATCTGAAATATTCTGAACAAAAGAAACATGACCCCGAATCTCTATAAATTAACTCTCGGGCCTTTTCGCTTATATTGCAGGCATTTTTGAAGCGTAAATCTTTCAGATACAGAATATGAGATTTCCACCAAACGTTGTTTACTCAACGGAATCGAGGCAATACAGCGAATGGGATATTTCAGCAAAATCATTGGCTCTTCAGAAAAAGGGGCGGCAAAACCCTAAGTTCCTCACCCGCATCTTTACATCCCTCTACCAGAATCAGCTTTGCAGGTATATTTAAATCGGGATGAATCATTCTCAATCTTTTAGGTTCAAGGTTAAGCTCACGCATGCCGGCCAAAAGTTTGGCAGCACGGTCAGCAGAATAGATAAGGCTTACCCTGCCACCCGGATGCAGAACATGACGTGTCGCAGAAAGTATCTGATCAAGGTCTGTCAGTATCTCGTGTCTCGCAAGGGCCTCCTGGGAATTCCTGCACAATCTGCCGGACACAGGAGACCTGTATGGAGGATTGATCACAATATGATCAAAACTGCCTGCGGGAAATATCTCAGATATTCTATTTAAGTCCCATTCATATAATGTGATTCGTTGATCCATATGATTCAAGAGGATATTCTTTCCTGCGATCCTGGCAAGATCTTTCTGTTTCTCCAGTGCCGCTATTTTCACACTACTGTATTTTTTGGCCAGTACCATGGCGATGATCCCGCATCCTGTGCCGATATCCAAAATACGATCGAATTTTCTTATTCTTGCAAAATCAGCGAGCAGTATCGAGTCTATGGAAAAACGGTAACCATGCCTTGGCTGAAGGACCTTGATATCGTAATCTCTGAGACGGCTCTCCGTGACTTCATATGAGATTTCTGGTAGATATAATTCTGTTTCCTTCACTTTTTGATACATGATTTTATACTATTATATTATTTTTTTGAAATCATTATAACCTTTTACTAAAAAGTAATCATGAAAGCAGTTTGGCAAAGGGTCAATGAGGCATGGGTTGAGGCAGACAACGAGATTGTGGGGCATATCGGTAAGGGAGCCCTGGTGCTCCTTGGAGTGGAATCAGGAGATAACGATACAGATGCGGCATTTATAGCAGAAAAATGTGTAAATCTCAGGGTTTTTGATGATCAGGATGGCCGTCTTAATCTCTCTGCCGCAGATATTGGCGGAGGATTACTCCTGGTATCACAGTTTACTCTGTGCGCAGACTGCAGGAAGGGAAGGAGGCCTTCGTTTGCCAAAGCCGCCGATCCAGATGACGCCCATAGACTGTACAAGCTAGTTGCTGATATGATCAGGGCTAAAGGCATTAAGATAGAAACTGGTCGTTTTCAGGCCTATATGAAGGTACATCTTGTTAATGATGGTCCGGTAACGTTGCTGCTGGACAGTCGAAAGGCGTCTTGAGTAAATCGTATGTCAGAACAGTCAGGCCTTGAAATCTTTGAAGATTGGGAGCCGCCTGAACTCAGCGAGGAAGCATCGAGTTGGCTGCTTTCTCAGCTTTCTATCCAGACCTTTTCGCGTTTTGCTCAAGCTGTCCGACAAGACCCGGAAGGCCGAGCCGCACTCTCCGGATTCAGAATTTCCGAAAATTCAATAAAAAAACCAGGCGTAAAACAGGCCATTTCCGCACGGTTGATCTCACTTCTTGTATCCTCACAGCTGGTAAGAAACGCCTTTTTCGTCTTATCCTTTCCAGATGGCAGGTGGTTTAGATGGGCTGAGGTCATTGATGCACACGATGAGGACTGGCTGAAAATTAACTGGAGAGGTCTTATAAAGGGGACCGCGGATCCTGCGCTAGCCGTTGCCTTTGCCATAGACGACCGTCTTAGTATGGCCAGAAGAGGTGAAAGGGCTTTAAAGACCAATTCTTTATGGACAGGAGGACTGACAAGTTCCAAAAAGTTGTTGCCAAAGGCATGGGAAGACTTCATAGATCTCCTTATATCAAAAGACTTCAGCAGTCTCGCTGAGAGAGAGATATCAGATAAACTGCAAATCAGGTTTGATGAGTTATCCTCCAAGATGCGGAGGTCAGAGTTAGATGCGTCAAGACACAAAAAAGCAATAAAAAAGCTGGAGGTCAGGATCAGAGAACTTCAGGCAAGGTGCTCAGAACAGGAATCCTGTATTGGCGAACTTAGAGAAAAGGTAAAAAATCAGGCACGACGCATAAAGGTTTATGAGAGTGAAATAGAGACAGAGGTCTTGGCAAGGGTCGCTGGTTTTTATAAAGAGTTCTGTCTCTGTGATATGTGTGAGCAAGAACTGTGGAAAGACACAATAAAAGAAGGCGGAAGCAAAGATCTCTTAAAAAGGACGGAAAGGGCGCTAACTGCCCAAAGCCATCTGGATGCCAGATACGGTACCCGTTCGCGTGTGATCACAAGGCTTAAAAAGCTTGAATCCAAGTACGATAAGATTGAAAGTGCTCTGGGTGATGCACTCGTTCCGGCCCCGTCATTGCTGAAAGTAAGAAAGGACCTTCAGCTTGAGATTGCTCACTGGAGGCAAATGCTTCCGTCTCCGGAAAATGCCTGTTCTCCTTTGGCGGAAAGCCTGCTTGGTCAGGCAAGATCATTCAAGGTGGATGAAAAGGGGATCCAACAGCTTGAGACATTATTGAAAGAACTGGATAATTCACTCATAGAGTCATTACTCAACGAAGAGGAAAAGACCTTTTTGTCTCGCCACCTCGAGACACTTTTGACTGAAAGGAGAAAGATATGGCAGGCATGCATGCTTGCCAAGCATCCACCTATACGCATTCTCCCCCATCAGATAGATAATATCTCGAATCTTTCCGCTTTTGTCTTAAGGAATCATGATCTGTGCTCAAAATCTATCCTGCTGGTTGACGCCTATAATGCAATAAAGTCCTCTGCTGAGTGGGCAATACTTGACAGTCAGGACTTTACCAAGACGAGAAATCGCTTCATCGGGCTC
>CAZPDU010000215.1:0-2216 GCA_964585405.1 uncultured Thermodesulfobacteriaceae bacterium
CAGGCAAGTACTGAACGGACTGCATCCAGATCTTCAGGTGTGTCTACTTCCATCGGGGCCTTTTTCACCCTTACAACTCCAATGGCATATCCGTTTTCAAGTGCCCTGAGCTGTTCAAGTCGTTCTATCTGTTCAAGTTTTCCTTGAGGCAGCCTGACAAAGGTCTGGAGAAAATTCTGCCTGTAGGCGTATAAACCCAGATGCCTGAGATAATATTGTCCCGAACCCTTGGGCAGATTTTCAAGTAAATCGGCATCTCTATAATATGGAATCGTAGCCCTGGAGAAATATAGTGCCTTGCCGTTAATATCTACTACTACCTTGACCCGGTTTGGATTAACAGCCTCCTGGGCCTCAAGAGGACATGCGGGAGTTGTCATGTGATATCTGCGCCCTTCCAGTATCATTTTTATAATTTCAACTACTGGCTGCGGATCGAGAAGTGGCTGGTCACCCTGAATATTAACTACCAAATCATCGTCTTTAAGTTCCAGCAGTCTGGCTACCTCTGCAATCCGGTCCGTTCCGGACTGATGCCCTGGGTCTGTCATAAAAACTGTTCCACCGGCCCTCTCCACACAATTTGCGATACTCGAATCATCAGTTGCTACCACTACTTGGTCAATACCGGGGACCTCCAGTGCCCTTTGGTAAACATGGAGAATCATAGGGCTGCCCTGAATGTCAGCAAGGGGCTTTCCTGGAAATCGGGATGAGGCGAAACGCGCCGGAATAATGGCAACCACTTTAATTTGGTGATTTGATGATTTAGTGATTTGGTGACCTGTAATATTCATGTTATTTACCTGAAGTTTAAAGTGCCCAAAGTGAGCTAAAGTTCTGGCCCTTCCGGAAATTCATGGGACTGGCTGTATTTATGTTTGACCTCCAGGGCAAGCGGATATATCTCGCTTTTGGATATGCCGGTAAGTTTGATCAGTAAATCTACACTGTCCTTGATTGACAAGCTCTTTTCTGAAATCAGGTGTTTAAGAGCTTTTTCTACTGCTTTCGGATCCGAGCAGGATCTCACAGGTCTTATTTTCTCCGCCCCTTCTACAATCAGGGTAATTTCACCTTTTACACGTTCCTTTGAAATCTGCCTGATAATAAATGATACTGAATCGGATAAGACAGTCTCATGGATTTTTGTGAGTTCCCTGGCCATTACCATATGTCGGTCCCCCAAAATATCCAAAATGTCTTTCAGGGTGTTCATCACGCGATGAGGTGCCTCAAAAATTACAATTGTATATGGAATTTCTGACAGTTGCTCAAGGGTCTTACGTCTTTCCGACTTTTTGTTCGGAAGAAAGCCGGCGAAAAAGAACAGGTCTGCCGGCATTGCTGCTATACTCAGGGCAGTGATGATGGCAGATGCCCCTGGTACGGGTATTACACTGAAGTTGGCCTCTCTGGCCAGTTTTACCAGCTCTGCTCCAGGGTCTGAGAGTGCAGGCGTGCCGGCATCTGATACCAGTGCCACATCCTTTCCTTCTGCCAGCGCGGTGATTACTTTTTGGGCGCTGGTCCTTTCGTTGTGCTTATGGCAACTCAAGAGCTTGGTCCTTATTTTCAGATGAGTAAGCATTTTCCTGGTGCCCCTTGTATCTTCCGCAGCAACAAGAGATACCTTGGCAAGGATCTCTATTGCCCTCATACTGATATCTTTCAGATTTCCGATGGGAGTGCCTACTACATAAAGTACACCTTTATTTGCTGATATATCCGGCATATTTAGTTTATTATCTCAACGACTGGAAAATTGCAGAAGTATTGCAGGCCGATTCCTTGCAGCAGGATCATTTAACCGCACTTGATTGTCTGTATACATGGAAGATGCGCTGAAGGGCGGTTATATGGGAAAAAACTGCAATAATTACCAGAACCGGATAAATCCATCCAAGAATAAGCCCTAGAGCAAGAATTAATATACGTTCAAACCTGGTAAGTATACCCACTTTGCAGTTAAAGCCCAGGGCCTCTGCCCTTGCCCTGGTATAGCTTACAAGAAGCGATCCGGTCATTGCAGCCAGTACAAGAGCTGCGTCGATCAAGCCTTCCTGCCTTTGCAGCATGAGATAAGCCATGAGTCCGAGAAAAAGAAAGAATTCAGCATATCTGTCCACTGTTGAGTCAAGAAAGGCACCAAAGGGACTGGCTCGTCCCTGTTCTCTGGCTAACAATCCATCAACAGCATCCAAGGGTCCGAATAC
>CAZPDU010000216.1:0-7701 GCA_964585405.1 uncultured Thermodesulfobacteriaceae bacterium
CTGGTCAAGGGTTCATATATCACGAGCTTTCGCTTGAGGTCACGGCCCTTTCGGAGAAGGACGACAGGCACTATCGGGACATCGAACTTATGCGCCAGCAACACTGTGCCGTCCGCGAGGGCCGCAGGCCTGCCGGATATGTTGTCGCCACGCCGGACAGCATGGGATTTGATGATCCGGGTGTCTTTGTGCCCATTGAACCGGTCAATAAAATCCGTCCCCGAGTAAAGGCCTGGCGAGAAAATGGGTATCCAGGTGTTTCCGGCATCACCCGCCGTCTGCTTCATCACTGGCAGGACTCAGAGGAACGGGAAATCAGGCGGTTTTTCTTCTGTCAACTGGAAGCCATAGAAACCCTGATCTGGCTGACTGAGGCGCCCGAAGCGGAAAAGACCGGTATTGAGATCCCGGGGGATGGCGGAGAGTTTGCGCGCTGGTGCTGCAAGATGGCCACAGGGACAGGCAAAACGGTTATCATGGCCATGCTGATTGCCTGGCAGGTACTGAACAAGATCACAAACCGCCAGGATACCCGGTTTGCCAAAGATGTTCTTGTTGTGGCCCCGGGACTGACCGTAAAAAATCGCTTGTCGGTGTTATATCCCACTACTCCTGATAACTACTATGAGGAATTCAATATTGTCCCCCAGGGCCTGATGGAACGGTTGCGGCAGGGTCGCATCAAAGTCACTAACTGGCATAAACTGTCATGGGAAAGCGAGGAACAGGTCCAAAAGAGAAAGAGCGTGGATAAACGCGGAGTGCTGAGCGATGAGGCATATACGCGTCAGGTGCTGGGCGATATGGCAAACAGCCGCAACCTGATTGTTATTAACGATGAGGCGCATCACGCCTGGCGGATCAACGTGGAAGCCAGGGGGAAATACCTGCGGCAGCGGGACATGAAAGACTGCTCGGAAGAAGCCACCGTCTGGGTCGGGGGATTGGACAGACTGCACAAAAGCAGGGGAATTCTGCACTGTTTTGATCTTTCGGCAACACCTTTTGCGCCGTCCGGCAAAAAGGCGGAAGAAGAATCGCTGTATGGATGGATTGTAAGTGATTTTGGACTGAACGATGCGATTGAGTCCGGACTGGTTAAAACGCCGAGGGTTGTTATTCGGGATGACAGCAAAAAGACCAGGGAGCTGAAATCCCGTCTTTATCATATCTACATGGACCCGGACGTTAAGGATGATATCAACCGCCCGGCAGAGGAGACAGAGCCTCTGCCCGACCTGATTTCCAATGCCTATTACCTGCTGGGGAAAGACTGGCTGGAAACAAAACATGACTGGGAGCATTCCGGTCACACCATACCACCTGTGATGATAACCGTTGCCAACCGGACGGAAACAGCGGCAAGGATCAGGTACAGCTTTGATCACAAAGAGATTCTGATTGACGAGCTGTGCAATCCGGAAAAGACGCTCCATATCGACAGCAAGGTTTTAAAAGAGGCTGAAGGCTCCGATGAAAGTGCTCCGATCGATTTTACTGCTGACGAATCGGGTGAGATCAAACTGACCAAAAAACAGCAGGCCGAACTCCTGCGGCAAAAGGTCGATACGGTTGGAAAGATCGGCCAACCGGGCGAGCAGGTTCAAAATGTCATTTCAGTGGGAATGCTGTCCGAAGGGTGGGACGCCAAAACAGTAACTCACATCATGGGACTGCGGGCGTTTTCCAGCCAGCTTCTATGCGAGCAGGTTGTTGGCAGGGGGCTCAGGCGGACAAGTTATGAGGTTGGGGAAGATGGGTTGTTTGAAGCGGAATATGTAAATATATTCGGTGTTCCATTTACCTTTCTACCGCATGAAGATGGAGAGAACGGACCGCCGCCTACGCCCAAGCCCAAGACAGCGATTGAGCCGGTTGCGGAAAAACGGGAATTTGAAATCACATGGCCCAATATTATACGGGTAGATCATGTATATCATCCTGAGCTGCATCTTGATGAAGTGAAACCGATTTATCTGGATCCTTACGAAAGCGTCACCCAGACCGAAATGGCGGCCATAATTGCCGGTAAACCGAACCCGGCCGATTTGTCAGAGATTGACTTGAAGGAGATAGCAGAGAAGTTCAGAATACAAACGATTGTTTTCGAAACAGCAAAACGGATTTACAACAGCGAAAAGCCAGGGTGGAAGGGTTCAGAAGGCCTTTTCCTGGCTCAAATAATAAGGCTGGTTGACGGTTTTATTCAGAGTGACAGGGTCGTCATAAATGATGATCTTTTCAGCAATGACCCGCTTCGACACAGGGTTATGATTTTGCTCAATATAAACAGGATAGTTCAAGATATCTGGAACGGACTGCGGGCAGAAAACACCGATACAGTCGTTCCTGTATTTGACAGTGAAAATCCAATCAGAAGCACCGACAGAATGAGGACATGGTATACAAGCAAGCCGTGCGAATATACAGAGAAATCGCATATCAACCAGGTGGTGGTGGACAGTACATGGGAGGCGAGCGAAGCTTACCGGCTTGACAAAAGTGAACATGTGGGCGCATGGGTCAAGAACGATCACCTGGGATTCAACATTCTATATAACTACAGAGGCGCTGTGCGTAAATACTACCCCGACTTTATTATCAAATTGCAAAACGGTGAATTTCTTATTCTCGAAACCAAAGGACAGGATTCCGACCGTGATAGGACGAAAAGGGCATACTTGCATGAATGGGTAAAAGCGGTGAACAATCACGGTGGTTTTGGGACATGGCATGAAGCTATATCTTTTAACCCAAATGATTTATCTGAAATATTGAAAAACAAACGCAGGGAATGAAATTCTTTGTGCCTGGCAGCATCAAATGGGTTGAAGTTCGCTAGCCACATCAAAAAACAAGCCTAAACCCAAATTAGTAATTCTGTCGCCTTCTTCCCTAAAGAGCGACATCTTTCCTTTATTAACCCGGCATACCTTTGATTTTATTTATCCCTGTATGATAAAATTTGCGCCTTGCTGTCCTTTTCTGCATAATAAGCGACAAAGAATATTAAATAATCCTTGTATGACCTACCAATACAAAAGAAAACCGCTAACCAAGGACGAGGCTGACAGCTTAGCCAATGCCTGCCAGACCCATGAAGAAAGGCTGGTGATCTGAAGACTGCCTGATACTGGCCTAAGGGTTTCCGAGCTTGCCAGTCTGAATAAGAATAATAATGATCGGCAGAACCATAGGCTGATCATTTATGGCAAAGGGGGTCCTTATGGCAAAAAGACTAAACGACATATAGTGCCTATAAGCCCGCGAGTCCGGCCAATTCTTGAAGGCCATTTTGCTTTACACAGCACCTTTGATAAGAGTAAGAGGACTATTCAGCGCCCAGTCAAGAATATGGCCAACAAGGCCCATATCAGCCGACCAACAACGCCGCATGTGTTAAGCACACCTTTTCAGTTACAGCCATTCAAAAAGGAATTTCAACCAGATCCCTGCAAGAAGTTTCAGGCCATAGCCATCTTGCCACTACTGAGATCTATCTAAATTTGTCTCCTGAAGATGTGATGCGAGAGTTTAGGGACAAGTGATAAGGCCCTTTTACTTGAAAACGTTTCTCTATTTCCAAAAATAACAAATCCTCATTATTATATAGACTCTGTATAATACTCAAATAAGCATGAAAAAGCAGACTTATGGGCTTTATTTGGGAAAAGTCTGTCTTCAAAAAAGTACATGCTATTTGTGATTTTATCGATCCTATCCTCCTAATATTTAATCAAAAATCTTCGTTTTCTTGATTTTTTTATCAGATGCGTGATAAATTTTTTCGATTTGTAGTATTATTAAAAAACTAGAGTCTGGTTAATATATAATGTTCGCGGCGCTGATGCGCCGCGAATGGGCGAATTGCCTGCTATGGACTTGGCATAATTGCAATCTACGATAAATATTTAAACTAATTGAGGCCCCAATGAGCAATAAAAATGTATTCGTTATAATGCCATTTTCTTCTACAACTAGTTGCACCGAGAATGAATGGCTTGAAGTTTATGAAAATGTTTTCAAACCAGCGATTGAAGAATGTAACTATTCATGTGATAGAGCAGCTCCACAAACAGGTGCCCTAATAAAAAGTATCATAAAAGAGTTGAGAAGCTCTAGAATTGTATTAGCAGATCTTACGGACCAAAACCCTAATGTTTTTTATGAATTGGGCGTAAGACATGCCCTTTCAAACAGAACTATCTTAGTGTCACAGGACGCCGTGCATATTCCATCAGACTTACGAGGGTATTGGTCAATTTTATATGGCTTAACCCCTGGCAAAGTCAGCCAGTTTAAAAAAGACATAAAAAGAGTTGTTGAACGGATTGAAAATACGCCAGATGAAAATGATAATCCAGTTTCTGACTTCCTTGACCAAGAATATGTTGGAGTATCAAACTTTTTACTAAAACAAAATGTCAAACAACTTAGTGCCCTTATCACTGAAATTACTGCAAATATAAACACTTTAAATAAAACGATTAACAATCCAGCTTATAAAAATTATATATCATACGATTGTGTAAATATATTATTAAATACTTTATATATAAACATCCGTCATGAAACACTTTGCGAATGCTATGAAATAAGACATAATTTGCTCAGTATTAAAAATGGTTACAATCTTGACAATATTTATATCAAGTCATGTATTGAAAAACTTAAGACACTTCTGTCAACTGTATTTGAAATTAGAAATAAAATTTCTGTTGGGCAATATAATGAGCCAGACAGAGTCTCAACTTTAATATGGGAACCAGTTCCAGCCCATAACGAAGAAGATATAAGTGCTTACTCTGAAATCGTCAACCATCCAGATATCGATTTTGAGGAACTTAAAAAGCACCTTGATAAAATTTAACAAATGTACCCAATATGAACGTCCCTCTTTTTGATCATGAATTTCTACTAAATTATATATTTTTTCCTATGTATCGCTCTCTTTCCAATCCATATTGGATTAATTGTGGCGATGCTAAACTATCATGCTACTATCATAAATTTGATCCATCGGCCAAGACAATCATTCATTTTCATGGAAATGGAGAAACAGTGGGTGGGGTATCTGAACACTTTGCTAAAATAATAGAATTAATGGGATGCAATTGTTTTTTTGCAGAATATCGAGGATACGGAATGTCAAGTGGTAAGCCTAATTTGACAACCATGTTATCTGATGCAGAAATTATTATTCGTGAACTTGACCTCCCACTTGAAAAGATAATCTTGTATGGAAGATCTTTTGGTACACTTTCAGCTATCCATCTGTCTCAACAATTTCCAAATATTTCAGGGCTAGTACTTGAGAGTGGAATTGCTGATTTATCAAAATGGGGAATATATAATGAGGCCCCAGATAGAATAGGAATTGATAAAGATACTTTAGGCAAAGATATAAATAAATACTTTAACAATAAAGAAAAACTATCCTCCTTTAGCGGAGCTACACTAATTCTTCATACTTTATATGACTATTTAGTGCATGTTTCTAATGCGAATCAATTATTCGAGTGGGCGCCTCATCCCAAAAAAAAAGTTATTTTTGAGCATGGGAATCACAGTGATATATACATATCAAATTTATTAGAATTTACAGGAGAGGTAAAAAAATTTATAAAAAAACTATAACTACTTGGCCACCAATGGCCTCCTTCGGAACACCAGAGGCTAGCACTTGTCACAATAATTAATTTTCGTGTATAAGGTGCCTTCGTTAAAATTCCGAATTGCTCTGCTGATTCGCTGATACCAACATTGGCGTGCTTGAAAGTAGAGAAAAATAAATTACAGCGAAAACGGAAGTGAAGTTGCAGATAACAAGTAACTCAAGGGCGCGAGAATTGATCGGGAAAAAAGGAAACCAAAAATCAATGAAGTTCCATTCTCCAGAAATTCTTTTGAAAAATAATTCAGAACAATATAAAAAGAAGAATCAAAAACATAGTATTCAAAAAGCATCAAATCTTTAAAGTCAGTAATTTGAAGTAAGCAGTCAAAAACAAACTAAACAGGTTGGCGGCAGCCAACATATCATTCAACGTGACAGGCTATTATCTTGCCAAATCGACCTTTCAAGGTTGTTGGCAATCAATCTTTTTAACAGGCTTATGGTGGCAGTCACCGCCTGCTCGTTAATTCGGCGTTGAACTAAACCGCTTCGCGGTAGCCTATTGAGGCAGCCATTCAGGCTGCCTTTTTTCATCCGGTGCATGATTCCTCTTTTGTTACAATGATAGAAAGATAGTTCGTCAATCTTAGCGACAAAGGAGGATGTCATGAATCAACTCAGACGCCGGATGATGGAAGACATGCAGTTGCACGGTTACTCGGAGAAGACGCAACACGGCTATGCGTCAGCGGTGAAAGGTCTTGCGAGGCATTTTCACCGGTCCCCTGACCGGATTACCGAGGAGGAAATCAGGGAGTTTTTTCTGTATCTTGTCAATGAGAAGAAAGCTGCATGCAGCACTCTCAGGGTCTACCTTTACGGGATCAAGTTTTTCTACCAAACCACGCTCAGACGTGACTGGCCAGTTCTTGAGGTAATACGCTCAAAGAAGAGACAAAAGCTGCCGGTCGTGCTTTCGAGACAGGAAGTGCGGCAGATATTGCACCTGGTCAGGAAACCTGTTTCTCGTACAGCCTTTACCTTGATCTATTCATGCGGGCTGCGTCTTGGTGAGACTGTCTGTCTGAAGGTTTCCGATATCGACGGTGAAAGAAGGTTGGTCCGGGTAGAGAATGGTAAGGGAGGCAAGGACCGCTACGTCCCTCTGCCCCAAAGGACTCTTGAGCTGCTGCGTTCCTATTGGGCACAGAAGCGCCCGAAGCCCTATCTCTTCCCGGCCGGCACGGGGCCGGGTCACATCTCAAAGAGTACGCTTCAAAAGACCTTCAAGACCGCACTTACCCAAAGCAATATTCCAAAGAAGGCCTCTGTTCATAGCTTGCGTCATTCTTTTGCGACCCATCTTCTGGAGGACGGTGTAGATCTCAGGATCATCAAGGACCTTCTGGGACACAAGTACAGGAGCACCACAACCATTTACACCCATCTAACCGAGAAGAGTTTCAATAGACTGAACGCCGCACTAAACGATCTGGTAGCCGATCTGCAGTCACTTCAGGGCAATGGCCGAGCTGGCGGATGTCTTTAGGCGTCACGGGGTCGAGTATCTGGAGCGCTTCGGCGACAGGGTCCTTCCCAGTCACCGGCA
Organism: uncultured Thermodesulfobacteriaceae bacterium; assembly: GCA_964585405.1. GTDB lineage: Bacteria > Desulfobacterota > Dissulfuribacteria > Dissulfuribacterales > UBA3076 > UBA3076. The sequence continues at coordinate 7,227 of CAZPDU010000216.1, forward strand.
TGCACTTCAGGATATAGCTGAGTGCCGAACAGAGGCCCTTGGGGGCCAGCTGACCCAGTGCAGCCACTGCGCTCATCTAGCGTTATTCCTATCATTCCTGCAGAAACCGAAGCTGTCCCAAATGTCATAGAACCGATACGGACAGATGGCTCAGTAGACGACGGAGAGAAGTCCTTCCAGTCACTTACTTCCACGTGGTGTTCACCCTCCCGAAGCAACTAGGCCATATCATCCGTTCACACCAAAGAGTCCTCTTTAATGTCTTGTTTCTGGCTGCGGCCCGATCACTCATGAAACTCGCTGCTGACGAAAAATACGTGGGTGGACAGATCGGGCTGCTCTGTGTTCTTCATACATGGACAAGAGCCATGATCTGGCATCCGCACATCCACTGTCTGGTGCCAGGCATTGGTTACCACACCAATGAACAATACCAACTCCCCAAAGGGAGAAACTATCTTGTCCCCGTAGTCGC
>CAZPDU010000217.1:0-17479 GCA_964585405.1 uncultured Thermodesulfobacteriaceae bacterium
CCGCGGGCATGGAATTGGAATAACGGGCAATTCGCCCATTCGCGGCGCATCAGCGCCGCGAACATTACATATTAACCAGACTCTTGGTTTTTTTAATAATACTACAAATCGAAAAAATTTATCACGAATCTAATGAAAATATCAAGAAAACGAAGGCTTTTGATTAAATATTAGGAGGATAGGATTGATGAAATCACAAATAGCATTCACTTTTTTGAAGACAGACTTTTCCCAAATAAAGCCCATTTGGGTATTATACAGAGTCTATATAATAATGAGTATTTGTCATTTTGAGAAATGTGCTGGAACATAAAACCGTCATCATAAAAATATAACCATCTGAGATTATTCTATATATTTCACACAGCAGGATCCTGAAATTTCTGACCTCTATTCACTATTCGCCGGATTTGCATCTCATTCAAATCAAAACGCAGGGCCAATATTTAGGGGCCATCCTATATTCTCCCTGTCAAACTGAATAATTTCTTTTTTAAAAAACAGCTAGTTGAACATTTGGATATCTATCAAGCGCAAATTCTCCATTGGGGCTTTAACGGTTTCAGAAAAAGAGGCCCCGCGGAACTCTTCCGTATTCTTATGAATCCGGCCGCTGAATCCTAAGTGATCCGGCCATCAATTTTGTTACAACAGCACTGGAGATTTATAATTTCCTTATTGATTTGTTTGATATATAAATAGACTGGCGAATATCTCCATGTATATGTTTTAATGTTATTGAAGGTTTCCATTTGCTACTCTTTTAGTCCCGGAGGAAAAACAACAAATCATGATGCAATGGGTATATCTGGCTATAGCAATTACTGCTGAAGTGACAGGGACATCTTTTCTGAAGAGTTCAGAAGGTTTCACTCGGTTGTGGCCTTCTGTAGCTGTAGTATTCTGTTATGGTCTGGCATTCTATTTCCTCGCGCTCACATTGAAGACCCTGCCTGTGGGGATCGCCTATGCGGTCTGGGCAGGGGCAGGGACCGCTCTCATCACGCTGGTTGGCTGGGTCGTCTTTAAGCAGGTCCTCGATGCAGCAGCTATTGTTGGCATCGGCTTAATCGTTTCAGGTGTTGTCGTGCTGAACGTGTTTTCAAAGGCTGTCCTGCACTGAACAGCATTGCCTTTAAATGGCTGGCTCAATTCATACTCCCTTTGACAACCCGTGATGCGCTTCATCCGGCTGTAGCCGAGCAGAACAATCTCGAACTTGTAACGGCTGACAAACAGTTATCCTCATCTGCCAGAAAGCTGGGAGTGAGCAACAGATTGCTTTGTTGAGACGGCTGGTTTAAAGGCGTTGGCCGAGAAATCCCTGTATTCGCTTTCCGCCTCTGGAACATCGTTGACTATATTGAATTACTTCTTCTTTGTTAGATATTTCTCGATACATTCAGGGTAGATTCTACAGCTTTTCCTTTCCAGGTCCAGAGTTACGCATTCATCGAATTAACTGATTACGACAGGTAGTTCATCTATTACGTTATGAGATAAGAGGATTGACCAGTGGCGCAGGATCACGGTTCAGTCAGCAGCGGGAATGTTCTCTTTACGAAATGTTTTAATTCAGGCATTTTGTTGATAGGATGTGATCAGTGTAAAATGGATATGCAATTCAACCGGCAAAAATCTAAAATCCCATGGGCGTTGCCATTTACATTTTCATTGCAAGGGGCAGGACCGGAATAATTATTAATGATCACTCTTGAGCATGTACATCGTGTGTTTCAGGTCGGGGACCAGGAGGTCCATGCATTGAACGACCTTATGCTGCATATAGACAGGGGAGAGTATCTCTCAATCATGGGCCCTTCCGGTTCCGGGAAATCTACCTTGCTTAACATACTGGGGATCCTTGATCATTCTACCTCAGGCCGTTACCTGCTGGACGGAACGGATGTCACCGCTCTGTCTGATGACCAGCAGGCCCTCACGCGGCGAGAAAAGATCGGCTTTGTGTTCCAGTTTTTCCACCTCGTGCCGCGTCTTACGGCAGAGCAGAACATCGAACTGCCTCTGGTGCTGGCAGGAGTGCCGCCTGCAGAAAGAAAGGCCCGTGCCGGACGGATGCTTCAGGCAGTCGGTCTGAAAGGGCGGGCCCATCACCGGCCGGAAGAGCTGTCCGGGGGACAGCGTCAGAGGGTTGCCATTGCGCGCGCCACCATTATGGAGCCTGCTGTGCTGCTCGCCGACGAGCCTACTGGGAATCTTGATCGAACTTCCGGCAAAGAGGTCATTGAAATCCTGGAGGATCTGAACCGTAAGGGAATCATTCTGATTGTGGTGACACATGATCCGGAGATCGGGGGGCTTGCCCGCCGACGTATAAGACTTGTGGATGGCTGTATCACCAGCGATGTTTCAGGACATACAGAGCCATGAGGCCAATTGATGTCCTGCGCTTTTCACTCATGGCACTACAGGGAAACCGGGTGCGCACCATGCTTATGCTGCTGGCCATGTCCATCGGAGTGGCCTCGGTCGTCCTGCTCACTTCAGTGGGAGAGGGCGCACGGCTCTTTGTGGTAAACGAATTCAGCTCTCTGGGGACCAATCTGGTGATAATACTGCCCGGACGTTCAGAGACTGCGGGTTTTGGCCCTTCTTCATTCATGGGGGAGACGCCGCGCGACCTCACCATCCGCGATGTCATGGCAGTGGCCCGCCACTCCGCGGTCCGGCGCACAGCGCCCATAAGCGTAGGAGAGGCACATGCCTCCTGGCAGCGGCGTGTGCGAGAGGTGCCTGTGCTGGGCACCACGTCGGAGCTGCTGTCAATACGCCGCTGGACAATGGCTAAGGGGCAATTTCTCCCTGCGGGCGATCCGGAACAGGCGTCTCCGGTATGTGTAATCGGGTCCAAGGTGCGCGATGAGCTGTTCGGGCCCCATCCGGCAATAGGAGAGATGATGAGCGTGGGAGACAGGCGGTGCCGCGTCATAGGCATCCTGGGTTCAGAGGGACGGTCCATCGGTCTTGATCCGGAAGAGCTGGTGATTCTGCCCGTGGCCTTTGCCCAAATGCTGTTTAACACCAACAGCCTTTTTCGCGTACTTGTGGAGGCAACCACCAGGGAGGCCATTCCCCGGGTTGAGACACATATCCTGTCCACCATCAGGGAGCGGCACCAGGGAGAAGAGGACGTGACCGTAATGACCCAGGATGCGGTTCTGGCTACTTTTGACCGCATCTTCCGTGCCCTGACACTGACTGTTACCGGAATCGCCGGTATCAGTCTCGGCGTTGCCGGTATCCTTACTATGAATGTTATGCTCATTACCGTTTCGCAACGGACCGCGGAGATAGGCCTGCTGAAGGCCCTTGGTGCGCGCCGCGGTCAGATACTGATGCTGTTCCTGACCGAGGCCGGTGTGCTGTCTTCCGCCGGGGCGCTGCTGGGACTGGCGACAGGTATAACAGGAAGCCGGATCATCGGCGGGATCTATACCGCCCTGCCGGTCGGTACACCATGGTGGGCGATCGCTATGGCACTGGGCGTGGCAATTTTTACCGGTCTGACTTTCAGCGTACTCCCTGCACGCCGGGCCGCAAATCTGGATCCTGTCCAGGCTTTGTCACATAAATAAAAAGGGCTGCCGGTGCTGATCAGAGATTTCATAAGATTTACAACCGGTTCCATCACGTCTCAGCGGATGCGAAGCTTTCTGACAGGTCTGGGTATTGCAGTCGGAATTGCCGCAGTGGTGTTTCTTACATCCATAGGCGAAGGTCTGCACCGCTTTGTAATCTCAGAATTCACCCAGTTCGGCACCAATCTGATCGGGATTAATCCGGGACGCGTGACTACCATGGGCACGCCCCTGGGTGTACTGGGGTCGGTGCGCCTTCTGACGCTGGGTGATGTCGAGGCCCTGCGGAGAGTTCCCCATGCAGAGTCAGTCATCCCATGGATATGGGGGAATGCCGAGGTCGAGAGCGGCGGGAAGCGTCGTCGCACCACGATCTATGGTGTAGGGCCGGAAATGCCGTTTGTGCTTCGTATTGATGTCAGCGCAGGGAGATTCCTGCCGGCTGATGATGCTGAGGCCCCTCGTGCCTTTGCTGTATTGGGCAGCAAGATGCGCAAAGAACTGTTCGGCACGGTGAACCCTCTGGGAAGGCGCATCCGTATCGGGGGCTACCGATTTCGCGTCATCGGGACAATGGAGTCCAAGGGCCAGATCCTGGGCTTTGACCTGGATGACACGGTGTACATACCAACCGGCCGCGGCATGGAACTCTTTAACCGTGAAGGACTGATGGAGATCGATGTCCTTTATTCCGAAGGCGCTTCAGTGGATGAGGTGGCTGAGGGGATTCGCAGGGTGCTGATAGCCCGACACGGGCAGGAGGATTTCACTATTACCACCCAGCAGCAGATGCTGGATGTGCTCGGCTCGGTGCTGGATGTCCTGACCATAGCAGTAGGCGCGCTCGGCGGAATCTCACTGCTGGTGGGTTCTGTGGGGATACTCACTGTCATGACCATCTCAGTCAACGAAAGGACTTCTGAAATAGGCCTGCTGCGGGCACTGGGGGCCGGGCGCATGGAGGTGCTCATCCTGTTTCTGGGCGAGGCCGTGGTGCTGGGAGCCATTGGCGGCCTTGCCGGAATGGCCGTTGGTGCCGGGAGTGCACACCTTACTCATTTCTTTTTACCCGCCCTGCCGGTCCACATTTCCTGGTTTTATGTCATCCTGGCCGAGGTGCTGGCCACTGTCATAGGCCTGCTTTCAGGAATACTGCCTGCCTGGCGTGCCGCAGGCATGGATCCAGTGGAGGCGCTGAGACAGGAATAGAGGTATAATCGTAAGGTGAATGATTCTGCTGAAATAAACCTTCTGTATATAAAAAACGTGAGGCGGTTTAGCAGCGGTCAATAAATTTCTGACTTTTTTTTCGGCTTCTCAGTTTATCCATCATATCTTCTGCATAAAACGTTATGATCATTCCGATAAAGATACATACGGCTGAAATCCAGAAGATGACAAGGTGGACATTCCATCTGTCGAGAAGAAAGAAATCCATGCAGAAAAGCACAAGGCCCAGGTGTACCGAAGAGGAGCCGAGGCGGTTCCAGTAACCTTCACAGAGGAATTTGAGGCGCCGGCCCGATGCCGCAAGTATAAGTACAACGGCCTGGAGCACGGCTGAGATAATCAGTATCCATAATAATGCTTCACGCCATCCCCATGCCAGGGCGGCGCCCAGACCGGTAAGCCCCAGAAGTATGATAAAGGCATAAAGCCGGCCATGGGGAAAAAGCCGTCTGGGTATACAGAGGCCAAGGGTCAGGAGGAGTGCCAGCAGGAAGGGGGCAAGGAGACTGTTCATCTGTTCCTGATAGGCAATCTTGATTGCCGGAACCACGTTCTGAAGTTCCGCCCATTTGAAGTAAAACATACCCCCTATGCACAGCATGGAAATGAGAAACATGATTACCACGGTCACCAGGATCAGGATAAAGTCGGAGTTATATCGCTTCATTTCAGTGTCCTGTATGCTCCCCGGGAAAGAAGAATGAGGCGGTAAATGTAAACAGCATGGCACAGAAGCAGAGTATGCCGAGACCACCTACAAAGCTCCACATCCATCGGCGGGAGAGATACAGCCTGGCATGGAGATAGGTTGAAAAGACTATCCACATCATCAGGGAACTCGCAACCTTTGGATCCCACCACCAGTTCGGTCCCCAGGCCTGAAGGGCCCATGGGTATCCGAGAAGCATGCCCAGTGTCAAAAAGATATAGCTGACCTTTGCATGGGCATAAGCCATGGTCTCGCAGGCCCTTTTACCGGTCCAGAGCATGGCCACGCAGCCCGCGAAAAAGACGGTAAGGCCGGCATAGGCCAGAAAAAGCAGAGGCGGATGTGTCCACATGTAGTGCGCATTATAGTAGAAGGTAAGCCGAGGATATAACTGCATGAACACGCCGAGACGCGACATGGGGGCCAGGGGTGAAAACCACGGGCCGATTTCCTGAAGGAAGCCGGGAAGGGGCTGTTGAAAGGGATTGCAGACAAGGCAGAGCACCGCCGTCTGTATTACCAGCAGTACCTGCAGCAGGATACGAAAAATCGACTCGTTCAGCCTGCGCCAGGCAAAGAGGGCCATTCCTGCATAGGCGAGAAACCAGAAAAGATACTTTTCATTTTCCAGCCAGAAAGGAAGAATATACCTAGGCGGATGCGCGGGATCATACAGGGGAAGTGAATAAGAAGAACGGCCAGCGGCTGCTGCCAGCCATCGATTGATTTCACGGGCCAGGTTTTCCGGAAGGCTCAGGACCACGTTCTGATATATTTCCCAATGGAACCAGATGACCAGAATAGAGCCTGCTGCCAGTAGAACCGAAATGACCGTCATCAGAAAGTATGCAGCACGCTCAGGCCTTTGGCCGGGCTGTTTCGCCTGAAAGGGGATGCAGACCGCCAGGGACGACGCAGAGACCAGGAGGAGATAGATAAGGAGGCTGCCTGTGGTCTGATATATGTTTATGGCCGAACTGAGGTGTGGCATTGTTTGCGATCCAGTTTACAGCTGTAAAGGTTTACATGGCAGCTATAGGACAAGAACCTTTTTTTCGCAAGTAGTTTTAGAATCAGGGGGGTCGGCGAACGGTCTTTTCCAGCCTGTGCTGTAATCCCGCAGGGATAAATTTTGAACTGAAGGCAGACTGCAAGTTGACTTTTTACCTCAGGCCTTCTATGAACAGATATTTATGGAAAAGTATGCTGCGGCAGTTGATGAGACTGTAAATTTCTTTCAAAGAGATCTGCCATGGGTCCCGGATATATGTCTGATGCTCGGCACCGGCCTCGGGGGTATGGCCAGTGCCATGGATGTGGCCTGGAACAAGCTATATGAGGATATCCCCAACTTTCCTCTATCCACATCCCCTGATCATGCAGGGAGGCTCCTGGCAGGCAGGATCGGTAATGCCAAAGTGGTCCTGTTCCAGGGACGATTTCACTTCTATGAGGGTTACAGTACAAGAGAGCTCACATTCCCCGTACGGGTGATGGCCGGTCTGGGGACAAAGCTGCTAATCGGGTGCAACGCGGCAGGGGGCCTTAATCTGGATTTTTCCTCAGGGGACCTGATGCTGATTACGGATCACATAAATCTGATCCCGGAGAACCCGCTGAGAGGGCCCAACATGGAAAAATGGGGGCCAAGGTTTCCTGATCTTTCAGGGGCCTACTCCATTGGCCTGAGAAAAAAAGTTGTTCAGACAGCTCAGGAGCTGGGCATGCCATTGAGAGAGGGGGTATTTGTTGCTGTCCCGGGGCCAAGCCTGGAGACTCCGGCAGAGACCCGCTTTCTGAGGTTGATCGGTGCGGATGCCGTGGCCATGTCCCTGGTGCCGGAGGTGATAGTCGCTGTTTATTCAGGCATGGAGGTGCTGGGGATCTCGGTTATTGCCAATGTAAATGATCCGGGCAATTTTCAGCCCATACTTATAGAGGAAGTGATAGCTCAGGCGCATAATGCGGAGCACCGCCTTGAGCGTCTTCTGGTAGCCTTTTTAAAGGAGCACTTCAAGTGAAACCGGTAGATTTTTTGATATGCGGTGAAATTCTCATAACTCATCCCAATGATGTCCCCATTCCCATGGGGGCCGTTGCAGTAAAGGGCGATACTGTTGTTGCAGCCGGTCCTTTGCCTGAACTTGCAAAGAGTTTTGTTGCGGAGAGGACTATAAAAAGGCCGTTTGGACTCATACTGCCAGGACTTATCAATTCTCATACCCATGCCGCCATGACCCTTTTCAGGGGTCTTGCTGATGATCTCCCTCTCAAGACATGGCTGGAGGGCCATATTTTCCCTGCCGAGTCCAGGCTGACCCAGAAACTTGTGGCCCTGGGGACCGAGCTCGCCTGTGCGGAAATGATACGGTGCGGAACCACAAGTTTTGTGGATATGTACCTGTTCGAAGATGCTGTGGCCTCAGTGGTTGACAGGGTAGGGCTCAGGGCCTGGCTTGGAGAAGGGGTATTTGATTTTCCGTCACCTGCATTTTCTTCAGGGGAGCTGGCCATCAAGGAGACTGAACGCTTGATGGATAAATGGAAGGGGCACTCGAGGATCACCATTACTGTAGACCCTCACACGCCCTATACGTGCGGGGCTGAACTGCTTCGGCAATCGCAGAGGCTGGCGGAGGCCAGAGATGCACTGATAATAATCCATCTTGCAGAGACAGAATGGGAGAATCTGGAGATGCGAAGACTCTGCGGGGTCTCTCCCATAAGGCATCTGGACAGGCTCGGCCTCCTTGGAGACAGACTGATTGCCATTCACTGCGTAAGTTTGAGTGAAGATGATATATCGCTTCTGGCCAAAAGAGATGTACGGGTGGTCCACTGCCCGGAGAGCAACCTTAAGCTGGCCTCCGGAGTTGCACCGGTTCCGGAATTCCTGGAGGCCGGTATTACTGTCGCCCTGGGGACGGACGGAGCTGCCAGCAACAACGACCTTGATCTAATGAGTGAGATGGACACCGCTGCAAAGCTGCATAAGGGCGTCAAAAGGAATCCAACCCTGATATCCGCCTCTGATGCCCTTTCAATGGCCACTGTCTGGGGTGCAAAGGCCCTGCACAGAGAGGACCTTGGATGCCTGCGTGAAGGTTACAGGGCAGATCTGGCGGTGGTGGATATGAACCAGGTTCACCTCCGCCCCTGCTATAATCCCGTGTCTCACCTGGTCTATGTGGCGAGGAGCGGAGACATACAGGACGTCATGGTGGCGGGACATATGCTCATGGAGGAAAGGTCGCTCACCACAATTGATGAGCAAAGGCTGCTTAAAGACCTTTCAGGGGCCGTGAGAGAGCTGGGACTGAAGGCTTAGAGTTTTTTTCAGGTGCAGCGGCATTATCCGGATCAGGGCAACAGGGCAAACGCCTTTTCCACGGCCTCTTTTGCCGACTTGGCATAGTGTACCTCTGAGAGACGTTTCCATGTATGCAGACCCACCACAGGCTTCCACATCTTAAGCGCCAGGGCTATCTCCGACAGTGTTCCATGGGAACCTGATATGGCAATCAGTACGTCACAGCTCCTGACCAGTATAACGTTTCGGGCGTGTCCCATGCCGGTGACCACAGGGATCTGGATGTACTGATTGGCATCAGTGGCCTTGACTCCCGGAAGAATACCAACAGTGACACCTCCTGCCTCTGCGGCCCCTTTGGCTGCTGCCTCCATAACTCCTCCCAGGCCTCCGCAGTACAGAACGGCCTTCTGTTCGGCAACTCTGCGGCCGACTTCTTCCGCCAGTGCACTGATTGCCGGATTACAGAGACCCGCTCCTATAATTCCGATTTTTGTCATGTTAAATAGATCGGATTACACTGCAAAATTCTGAAGTATGGTTCCAGTCAAGGATTCCGGGATATAAGGTACAAAATCTTTCAGGAGTGAGAATTAATCGGTCCGTACCGCAGTGACCGAAAAATTGAAACAGGAATACGTATCGAGTTATTGAGAGCAATCAGGCCCGCCTCATGTCCTTTTCCATCCGTGATCTCCAATGAGTTTCACAAATCGGACACCGCCCAGGTCTTCCTCATGGATTTTGCCCTGGGACTTTATGATCTTCATCAGTACCTGAGAATATTCATCTCCAACCGGAATGATCAGGACGCCCGGGTCATCAAGCTGATCAATAATAGGCTGAGGTACTGAAGGTGAACCTGCGGTTACTATTGCAGCGTCAAAGGGGGCCTCACTCGGCCATCCCCATGTGCCGTCGTCTAATTTGAGCCTGACATTTGTGTATTTCAGTTTTTCCAGGATTTTCCTGGCCCTTGGGAGCAGAGAATTAACACATTCCACGCTGTAGACCATTGAGGCAAGCTCGGCCAGGATAGCTGTCTGATAGCCCGAACCTGTACCTATCTCCAGCACCCTTTCATTACCCTTCAGCCCCAAATGCTCTGTCATCAGTGCCACAATATAGGGTTGGGATATGGTCTGGCCGCTGCCAATTGGAAGTGGAAAGTCACCGTATGCCTGGTCCCAGAGCGCTTCGTCCATAAAAAGATGCCGGGGTACCGCGCGGAATGCCTCAAGGACGCGGGTATCTCTGATTCCCCTTTGTTCAATCTGCTGGGCAACCATTCTTTCCCTGGCTATCTTAAACTGATTATTGTCTTTAGCTTCGGAGTTCCTGGACATAGTAAACAGTCTTGACTACCTTTTCTGATTCCAGAATAATTTGCAGGGATTCCATCTTTTTTTCGCCGAGATGTTCCCCCAGAAATGGTATGCGTTGCCAAAAGTGCTGGTGCACATAATAATAATACCATTCTTCCTGTCCGGCCTGATTTATTCTTGCCGCCTCCGGACCGCCGAGCAGCTCGAATAGTTCGGCCCGGGACTGCCCCTGTTTTATCAGTGAGGCATCTACTGCAAGATATTTCCTGGGCGTACCTGCACAGGATGTAAGAAATAATGCCAAAGTTCCGATAAGAAGAAGTGACGGCAGGCTATTTAGTCTTATTTGCATTATATTTTCATCTTTTAATTAACTTTATTGAACATATACAATATCACAAATCTTTTCAAATAAAAAAGGATCGTATTTATGAAATGCCCCAAATGCGGAAGAATAAGCTTTGATTATCTTGAAAAATGCCCAAATTGCGGACAGGATTTAAGTGAAATTTTTGCAGAATTTGGGAGTTTTGCAAAACCGGACCCCGAACTGAGCTGGTTCAGCCTGGCCCCTGATAACAATAGTCTTGATACGGAGACCGAAGCCTCTTTTGCGGAGCAGGGATCTGGAAAGGCAGGAGACATTTCCGGAATCGATGTCTCTGACCTGGTGAATAAGTCAGACACCGACACTGACGCAGAGGAGATCGATTTCAATGATCTCGAGACCGTGGCCGATGATGAGGGTTTTCAGGAGGCCCTGGATCAGGTCCTGAAAGACAAATGACAGATTTCAACCCTTTCCGGACTTGAAATAAATACACTAATAGGCTACATATTTTCCACATGGGCGGTTAACTCAGCGGTTAGAGTGCCATCCTCACACGGTGGAAGTCACTGGTTCAAATCCAGTACCGCCTACCACATATGATTTCAATGGTTTGCAGACCATTGATTATTCCAGGCCCTTCATTATGAAGGGCCTTTTTGCGTCTGGGCAAGGTCTCCTGATTCACGGCAGAATACTGACAATATACGGTGTTATATAGTATGATTACCCCGAGGGGTAAAACAGACATGAAGCCCGTCCGTTTTGAGATTTCAAACAGCACCAGCCTGGCAACAATTCCCAATGTATCGGGCGTCTATCTCTTCAGAGACTCGAAGGATACTGTCCTCTATGTCGGAAAGGCCAGGGACCTGCGTAATCGCCTGTTCTCATATCTGAAGTCCGGTTCGTCTGTATCGCCGAAGACAGGCCTGATTATGAAGCTGGCCGGTTCATTTGAAATAATAGTTACAGCAAATGAAAAAGAGGCACTTATACTTGAGGCCCTGCTCATAAAGGAGCACCGGCCCAAATACAATGTGGTTCTGAGGGATGACAAGGCCTATCCCTTCCTCAAACTTGACATGAATAAGCCATTTCCCCGTCTAAGCATTGTCCGGCGAAGGGTAAAAGACGGGGCACTCTATTTCGGTCCTTATCCTTCTGCAGGGGCGGTGAGAGAGATCATGAGGTCCATTTCCTGCTTATTCAGGCTCAGGACCTGCTCTTACAGATCCATGAAGACCCGGGTCCGTGCCTGTCTGTTACATCAGATCGGACGCTGTTCCGCCCCTTGTGTGGGGGCCGTCTCGGAAAAGGATTATGCGGATCAGGTAAGGCAGGTAAGGCTTTTTCTTAAGGGCAGGACAGGCCCTCTTCTCAGGAATTTGAAATTACAGATGGAGAAGGCCTCGGAGGCGCTCGAGTTCGAGAAGGCAGCTCTCTTGAGAGATCAGATCAATTCCATTGAAAAAATAGTTGAAAGGCAGTCAATCGTGGCGGGTATGAACGCCAATTGGGATATCCTGGGCCTTTCCCGCAGCGGTTATTACTCGGCATTGTCTGTGTTACAGGTGCGCGACGGAGTAGTTCAGGGTCATGAAGCATACAATCTGAGCAGGGTTATTGAAGATAGGGATCAAGAAATTCTTTCCGTATTCATTCGCCAATTTTATCAACAGAGTCCATTACCAAAAGAGATAATTATACCGCATGATATTGAAGATTCAGATGTGATTTCAGAGTGGCTGTTCGACCTGGCGGGCAGGAAGGTGGCAATCAGGAGACCCACACGGGGTTTGAAATGCAGACTGCTTGAGATGGCGAAAGCAAATGCCGCTCAGGCCATGCTTTCATTTGAGAGACAACAGGAGGAATGGCGGAAAAAGTCCGGCCTTCTTATGGACATATTGAATCTAAAATATGTCCCTGAAAAAGTGGAAGGCATGGACATCTCTACCACAGGGGGCGAACTCCCGGTGGGGAGCCTTGTAGCCTTTTACAGGGGCCGGCCGAACAAAAAGGGCTATAGACATTACAATATCAAAGGCGTCAGCGGGATCAACGATTGCGCAATGATTAGAGAGATGATGCTAAGGAGAATGGTCCGGGGAAAGGAGAGACGGGATTTGCCCGACCTGTTCCTGATAGACGGGGGCCGAGGGCAACTCGGACATGCAGTTGAAGCAGCGGATTCAGAAGGCCTTTTGGAAGAATTTGATCTTGTCGCCCTTGCCAAGCAGATCGAGGATGAAGGCGAAAAGATATTCCGTCCGGGTTGGTCAGAGCCCTTGATTCTGCCGCGCCATCATCCGGTACTGTTATTTCTTCAGCAGGTGAGGGATGAAGCACATCGGTTCGGGATTAAATTTCATCGAAAGAGACGGGATGCAAGGAGACTGTGTTCACGTCTCAGTGAGATTTCAGGCATTGGTCCAAAAAGGCAGCAGGCGCTTTTAAAGCACTTTGGAAGTCTGACCGGGGTATGCAGGGCATCTTCGGAAGAAATCAATAAAGTGCCGGGCATTTCAAAAGATCTGGCCCGGACCATATATGAACATCTGCGTTCAGATCAGGGAACAGACCCAGCTCCAGGCCGCGTTGTAAATTGACTCGACTTCCTCCGACGTAAGCCCGGCACCAAGACCTACTTTTCTTGCCCTTTCAGCGCTCATAAAGTCTTCCGGGGCATGTGCATCCGAGTTGATTATAAGTTTTGCCCCATGAACTTTGGCCATTTTTGCTACATGACCATTTGTCAGGCTGTGGCCCTTCCTGCCGGACAGCTCGAGAAAGACATCGTTTCGGGCCGCCAGATTCACCTCTTCTTCAGATATCAGCCCGGGGTGGGCAAGTATGTCAATGTGTGCCTCAATGGCAGCCCTGTTAGTCCCCGGGCAGACAGGCTCCACAATAGTTTCTCCGTGGCAGACCAGTACATCACACCCAAGATGCCGGGCCTCTTTTGCCACCGGGGCAATCAGATCGGGATGAACATGCGTAATCTCCGCACCGGGTATAAGTTTCACAGAGCTGTGACGATTGATATCTTTTGCCACCTTTATCAAACGGGGAATTATGAGATCAAGGTTGGAAGAGTCGACATGATCTGTAATGGCTATGGCCTTATAGTTAAGGATTTCCAGACGTCTCACCAATTCGGAAGGTATAAGCTCTCCGTCGCTGAAGAGACTGTGGCAGTGAAGGTCAAACATCAACATTTCTTTATCCCGCATTTGATCCTACGGAAAATCCAATCAGCGGCCCCGCTCCATTTTTTGATTTCCTGTCCAGCATGATGACTGCGCACTAGTACAGGAAAATTTTTATGCATACCATGGTCTCTGCGGTCGTCCTCATATTTTATACTTAATCGTGGAGGGGTCCATCTCCTCCAGGATCTTTGACCACTTCTTTTCTTCCGAGGGAATTGCTTCTCCATTCTTTGTTGCGGTCTCTTTAGTCGGCTTGATCTTGTCTAGAACGCACTCGTTTACAAAGATCTGGGCCTTGGTCCTCAGGGCAATGGCTACCGCGTCACTCGGCCTTGCGTCCACAGTCAGCTCGCAGTCTCCCTGCTTGAGGGTTATCAGCGCGTAATATGTGTTGTCCTTCAGATCAGATATCTGGATCATTGGTATCTCTATTCCCATCTTCTTTAAGAGATTTACTGTTAAATCATGGGTCATCGGCCTTGCAAATTCAATTTTTTCTATCTGTGTAGCAATGGCGGTGGCCTCCAGAAGACCAATCCATATCGGCAAGATCCTTTCACCGTTTTTTTCCTTGAGAATAAGTATGGGGGAGTTGGAATCAGCGTCAAAGGTTATTGCGTGTACGTCCATGGAAATATTCGACATAATTTCTCCGAAGGGTGCTGATTATTTCCTGACCCGGATAAACCGGAACAGTGTTTTGAATGGAGTAAAATTTTAAGCGCCTGAATTTGGAATATCCTCTTTCAACTTGTTTAATCTATTAATATAAATAGACAGGTGAAGCGATACTTTATTTTTAATCTTTTATGGATATTTCAGCCCAGGTTAACCCGTAACTCTCCTTTCAGGGCATCGTAAATTTCACCTCTCAGGGAATGATAACATGCCTTTGTTATTTTTACAGTAACGAATTTTCCGACAAGTTCACTAGGCCCGGGGAAATTTACCACGTGGTTGCCCCTGGTCCTTCCCATGAGCTCCTTCGGGTTTTTCTTGCTGATATCTTCCACCAGTATTTCTTCTTCCCGATCCTCCATAGACTTATAACGCCTTAGCCCTATTCCTTTCTGGAGTTCAAACACTGCTTCAAGGCGTTCCGCCTTTATTTCTTCAGGTATGTGGTCACCAAACCGGGCTGCACGGGTAAGCGGTCGCGGTGAGTACTTAAAGGCAAAAATCTGATCGAACTCTACGGCCTTGAGCAATGATATAGTATCTTCAAAATCTCTGTCAGTCTCACCTGGAAAGCCCACAATCAGGTCGGTGGTGAGGGTGATGTCCGGGCAGAAAGACTTAAGCTTATCCACTGTAGCCAGGTATCCATCTCTGGTATAATGACGGTTCATGCGTTTCAGGGTCGTGTCGGAGCCTGATTGCACCGGCAGGTGCAGGTGTTCGCACAGGGCATCAAGGTCTCGAAAGCATTTCATTAAATCAATGGATAGATCCTTGGGATTGCTGGTTGTAAACCTCAGGCGTTCAAGGCCCGGAATTTCATTCACCATACGGAGAAGGCCGGGAAAGCTGAGGTCGTCATTCAACTTTTTGCCATAGGAATTTACATTTTGACCCAGGAGTGTAACCTCCTTTACCCCTTCATCCAGTATCTGCCTTATCTCAGACAGGATGTCATCCGGCGGCCGGCTGACTTCACGTCCCCTTACATAGGGAACCACACAAAAAGCGCAGAAGTTGTCACAGCCCTGCATGATAGTGACAAATGCCTGAACAGGGTTAGGCTCAGGTAAAGGGGCGGAGATCAAGGGTATTGAAAAATCATGTTTGAGTTCTGTATACAGGACAGGTCCTTTCCCATTTTCTACATCCCTCAACATGTCAGGCAGGCCGTAAATCCCATGTGGTCCGACCACCAGGTCAACAAAAGGCAGACGTTTCAGAAGGCGATCACCTTCCTGCTGGGCAACACAACCTGCTATGCCAATTATTAAACTGGGGTTTTTTTCTTTGAACTTTTTAAACCGGCCGACAAGACTGTAGACCTTGTTTTCCGCCTTTTCCCTGATTGAACAGGTATTTATAAGGATAAGATCGGCATTATCCGCCTCTGATGTCAGCGTATATTTTTCCTGCAGGACCTGGGCTATCCTCTGGGAATCATACTCGTTCATCTGACAGCCAAATGTGGCGAGATACAGCCTTTTACGTCCTCTTTTACCAAGGCATGCAACACCCACATTGCTGCAATTTAAAAGTTTCATTGCTCAATCCCTAAATCATCAGCTGTTTCATTTATCCTGGAGTCCGCTCTTGAGTCCATACGATTAAGGCCTATGGCGGTCTTAAGAGATTTAAGGACCAGAAAAAGGTCCTTTATGGAGCCCTTTACCGCCCGCACCTCAACCAATCCTTCATCCGGATCAACAGTGCTGAGCAGGTACATGTTATCGTATCCTTCAAGGATAAAACGAAAAAAATAGACCGATGAAGGGTCTATGCGCAAGGTAAATTTTTCCAATTCAAACATATTAAATATAATTCAGGGATTAAACTGCTGTAAGCATACTACCTTCCATTCCTTTCCTCAATCCCTTAACGGCCGACGCCCTCCAGCTTAAATTGATTGGGAAAAGCGGCGCTGTCTCTTCAAAAAAGACCAGAAGAAGACATCGATAATATGGTCCTGGTCCTTGAATCTCTTTGAGGCTGTATGCCTTTAACTTGACATAATGATCAATTATTGGATAAATTAGTTTCAATTTATGTACTGCTAATACTAAAAAGAGTAATTTTGTCTTTAATATTTGTTGCATAATACCTTATAAATGTATTTAAAATGTACTTAAATCGTTTGCCTTAGAGGTCAAACGGGTTTTTGATATGTTTTTTCAGCCCTTGAAGCCGCAATGGATTGCCGATTTTACCGGATCTGCTTGGTTACCAGACGATTGAGGTACTGAATAAAGTACGTTATGCACCCTTCGCCTCGCATCTTCTGTGAGCTCGGCAGACTTCATAATCGAGGCTGATACTCGTCAAGGATATCTATGTTTTTATTTAAGCATTAAAAAATAAAAGATAAAAGTTAGGGAAAGCAAATGCCTGAAGGCAAATCCAAGAAATCCGGTGCGGTTATGGTTGTGGGAGGTGGGATCGCAGGTATACAGACAACTTTGGATCTTGCCGACCTGGGTTACTATGTATACCTGGTGGAAAAAAGGGCCTCTATCGGTGGAGTCATGGCCCGGTTGGATAAGACCTTCCCTACCAATGACTGCTCGTTGTGAATACTGGCACCGAAGTTGGTTGAGGCCGGTCGGTCTCCAAACATAGAGATCCTTACAAGTGCCAGGCTGGAAGCCCTGGAAGGGAAGCCGGGGCGGTTCACGGCTTCAGTGCGTCAGGAGCCTCGTTTCATAGACGATGACAGGTGCACTGCCTGTGGTACGTGTACAATGTATTGCCCCATGCCCATTGTTGATCTGTTCAATGAAAGACTGAATATAACCCGTGCCCCTCACATAGACTATGCCCAGGCCGTTCCTACCAGCTACTATATAGACCCCAGGGCCTGCCTGAGGATAAACTATGAGACCTGTAATCTCTGTGCTCAGACATGCACTGCCCAGGCCATAGATTTCAGCCAGAAACCCAGGGACCTGAGTCTGGATATCGGAGCGGTAGTACTGGCGCCTGGTTTTGGAAGGACAGACCAGTCCGTCCTGGCAAAGTACGGTTATGGACGTTTTCTCAATGTAGTCACAAGCATGGAGTTTGAACGACTGACTTGCGCTTCCGGTCC
>CAZPDU010000218.1:0-3291 GCA_964585405.1 uncultured Thermodesulfobacteriaceae bacterium
CACTTTTTTATCCGTACAAACAATGGCTGCGGTCTCAGCCATGAAAAGGACTCCACAAAATATTATGATATCGGCCTCGGTCTCTGATGCCTGGATACTCAGGGCCAGAGAATCTCCAGTGAGGTCTGCGATATCCTGAACCTCAGGCACCTGGTAATTGTGAGCGAGAATAATAGCGTTTTTCTCTTTTGCTAATTCACGGATTTTTTCAGCTAACTCTTTATTAGACATCTTGCTCTCCTGACGTCAATCCTCAGAACCATCTGCACGGTAGATTTCTACACCCTGTGGCGGAGCAAACTGAAAAAGATCATCTGAAAGGCCCTTATTGACCTTGACATTGCTGAATACAAGATGTGTTTTTCCACCTAAACGGTCTTCCAGCCACATCTCCCTTACCAGATGCATTTCAGGGTCCAGGATAATCCATATCGCGCATACCTGCGGTACCGGATCCCTCGGAATAAGCTTCAGCATCCATCTGGCCTCTGGTTGATCTTTTTGAGGATTTTCTACTTCAAAATAGCGCTTTATGTCACCTTTTCCGAAAAAAAAGGCCTTACTTATCTCAGTTGAAAGTAATTGATTCCTTGGAAGTATCATTACCTGATTTGCTTCCTTTTCATATACATATACCTCTTGCCCGCTAGTAACAATGAGCTGCGGTTCCGGTGTACTATATTCCCAGCGCATTCGGTGTGGACGGCTGAAATAGACCCTTCCTTCTGCCTTCAGGCCTTCAGAAGAACCAGCGGCAAACGTTTCCTGTCTGAAATCGGCCGTGATATCAGTCGTGTTTTCGTACTTTTTTTGCAGCAGTGCTATAAGAGTTTCTGCACGATCTGAAAGACTCTCTGCCATAGATTTTGGAACTGGAGTAAACAGCATAACTACAAGTAATAAAACATAAAATAAGCGCACATTGTGCATAATTACGTCTCCATTAGAATATAAAACGATATCTTATTCAAATACTAAAGTATTTTTTCAGGTTAATCCAGCATTACCTTTGTTTTATATTAGATTTGATATATTTAGGGCAAATTTAAAAAATTTCTTATACGCATTTCAACGATCACATTGTCCAATTCATGACTTTTCGTTAATACATGTCCAAAGATAGAGGCTTCTATAAGCTCAAGTTCTTGGACACAAGATATGAAAAATATTTCGACCTGTGCGAGTTTGCTGGTTTTTATGCCCGGCCCTGCAGATTGCGTTTCCATTCACAAAGTGTTATCAGTTTAAACTATGATAGCCTTTGATTTACGTTGCGACCAAGATCATACATTTGAAGCCTGGTTTCAAGATGGACAGGCTTATGAAACACAGAAGGAAAAGGGCCTGTTGACTTGTCCCGTCTGTGGCAGCAACAGGGTACAGAAGGTCCCGTCTACATTTGCAGTATGTAAGAGGTATATTGGAAAAGACGGGGGTACCTCAGAAGCGGTCTTAAGTGAGGTGCTTAATAATATATATACTATAGTAAAAGAAAATACAGAGGACGTTGGAGCAGCATTCACACAAGAGGCCCTCAAAATACATTATGGTGTGATTGAGAGTCGCAACATAAGGGGAGTTGCTACACCCGATGAAGAAAAAATTCTCAGGGAAGAAGGCATTTCCTTTATGAAAATTCCGATACCGGAAAAAATTTCTACAAAGGGCCATTAAAATAACCATAGATATGGAAAAAAAGGTTTTACTCCGTGTTGAATATGGAAGACTGGTAGAAATGGAATATCAAGTCAGGTTATCATCAGGGAAAATAGTGGATTCCTCTGAAAAGTCAGGGGGATCAGTAACTTTTATATGCGGAAAGGGAAATTTTCCCAAACCTGTCGAAGAAAATATTGTAGGGCTTGCTCCAGGAGAAAAAAAGGTGATATTTGTCTCCCCAAATCATACCTATGGACACTATGATCCACGAAAGATATCACTGGTGGCCCTGGAAAAGATTTCAGGCAAAGCGGAAGTGGGCAAGGTGGTCAAGGTCTCAGATGAATACGGCCTAAGACGACCAGCTTTAGTCAAGTCCATTTGGGGAAGCGCTATTATGTTGGACTTTAATCATCCCTTAGCCGGCAAAACCTTACATTTTGAAGTATTTGTAAAAGATGTCCGCGTTATTACTACACAAGGTGATATCTAGTCAAAAGCCATTTAATTTAACCTGATAAAATTATACACGATCCGTTTTTCCTCATCGATATAGAGGTATTTTTAGACTATGAAAAAAGCTATTCAAAAAGCAGGACTATCTGAAATATACGAAAAGGTCCTGTCCGACACCCGCTTAAGCGCTGAAGATGGAGCAATGCTCTTCTCCACCAGTCATCTGCCGGCCCTTGGTTATTTAGCCAACCTGGTTAGAGAAAAGTTCAACGGCAATCAGGCCTATTATATATATAATCAGCACATAAATTATTCCAATATTTGTATAAATTTGTGTAAATTCTGCGCCTTCGGAAAGGAAAAAACTCACCCCGAGGCCTACGAGATGTCTATAGAAGATATAGTCGCTAAAATAAGAGAGAGACGAGGCGAACCCGTCACAGAGGTACATATTGTCGGCGGATTGCATCCGGATCTCCCTTACCAATATTATATTGACATGATTAAGGCCATAAAGGACGAAAGACCTGAGCTCCACATCCAGGCCTTTACCTGTGTAGAGATAGCACATTTGGCAACCATTTCTGGCAAGTCAATTGCCGAGACTCTGGAAGATCTTATGCGAGCCGGTTTGGGATCCATCCCTGGTGGAGGAGCAGAGGTTTTCAGTACCAGAATACGGGAAAAGCTCTGTCCTAGGAAGCTCCCTGGAAAAGACTGGCTTGATGTTGCTAAAACCGCCCATAAAGCTGGTCTCAGAACTAATGCCACCATGCTTTACGGACATATTGAGACAATATCTGAACGGATCGAGCATCTGATGGCCCTGAGAGAGGCCCAGGACGAGACAGGCGGATTTTTGTGTTATATACCCCTTGCCTTTCACCCCAAAAATACAAAGCTGAAACATCTTTCATCCACTGGCGGAGTAGATGATATTAAAAATATTGCTGTATCACGACTCATGCTCGATAACTTTCCACATATCAAGGCCTATTGGGTAATGCTTGGGCCAAAAGTTGCTCAAATCGCCCTGTCTTTTGGCGCAGACGATTTCGACGGCACAGTCTTGGAAGAAAAGATTACCCATATGGCAGGGGCAGATACCTCACAAGCCATGACCCGTGCGGAGATTGAATACCTTATTAAACAGGCGGGTAGAGATCCGATAGAGCG
>CAZPDU010000219.1:0-4529 GCA_964585405.1 uncultured Thermodesulfobacteriaceae bacterium
TATTTGCCCTTTCATACCTATCCAGAAAATATTCCGCTACTGATAAGGGAAGAATAGGAAGAATTCCACCATACTGAATCGATTGTTTGGCAGGTCTTTTCTTTAATACATCATAGATATCCTCTCCTGAAGTATGACAAAATATGTCCAGCAATGCTGTTTCCGCTGCACATAGCAAAGGAAGTTCATGCGATTTGAGCGGCAGGAAATTAAAATATTCCTTTACTTCTTTCCAAGAAATATCCTTTTCCAAAAGGGGTTTAAAAATTTTTGTTATGATTTCTTTGGCATTTTCCAGTAAGCAATCATTTCCACCGATTTCGCCTGATACATAATCTCGTATAATAGCTTCACCGAATCCCCTTATACCTTGACCCTCAATTTTGAGAATCAGGGAATCAGAAAAGGATCGGGATGCCATTGCATGAGTAAAATCCATCTTGAATGGGATCTTTAATGCGTAGAGTTCTGCTTTTTCAAGCTTTACATGTTGCGTCATAATTATTGATAACTTACTGTAATAAAAATATCCTATCAACAGATATTCGATTTTGTGAACTTAGGTGTTAAAATCATTAGTTACTGCTTAACTACGGAAAGACATCATCTTTCTTAGATTATAAAAATGTACAATCGTAGCCTTTCAAAGTATAATATCAATTTAGAACCAATTCTTGTATCCGTCCTGATCATTAGCTGTTTCTTATTATCAAAACACCTGTTAATCCCACATCAAAGGGAAGCGATTCAAGCACCCCTGAAAACAGAAACTATTGCAAACAATACACAAAATTCTCATAATGCGAAGGAGTTGCTCTTTTTTCGTCCCATGGATATAAACAGTGCGTCTTTAGAGGAACTGACCCTGCTTCCCGGGATAGGCGAGGTTAATGCCTTTAGAATTGTTCAATTTCGCCAAGGTATTGGTTTTTTTCTCTCTATTGATGAACTTGACAGCATAGATAGTCCCCTGAATCCAAAACTATTGAAGGCTATAGCCTCATATCTGGCTGTTGATTTTGATTGCTAATACCCATAGTCCTGTATCAGCCCACATACTTGCCATGGCCGGCAAGGGTGGTACCGGAAAAACCACTCTCAGTGCTCTCCTGATCAGATATCTTGTGGAAAAAGGAATGACTCCTGTATTGGCGGTGGATGCCGATGCTAATGAAAATCTTAATGAGCTTGTCGGCCTTTCAGTTAAGACCAGCCTAGGAGATATAAAAGAAAGGATGAAGACAGATACGCCTCCCGGAATGGCCAAAAAAGACTATATGGAGATGTATATAAATCAGGCCATTATAGAGACCAAAGGTTTTGACCTGCTGGTCATGGGTCAGCCCGAAGGTCCCGGATGCTACTGTATGGCCAATACGATCTTGGCACAAGTAATAGAGAGACTGGCCAGGAATTATCATTACCTCATAGTTGACAATGAGGCGGGAATGGAACACTTAAGCCGCATGAATCTCCGTAAAATACATACTTTATTTGTTGTGTCTGACCCTTCAATCCGAGGGATAGTCACGGCAGCACGCATAGCTGATCTTACCAAGGCATTAAAAATAGAAGTGAAAAATAAAGTGCTCGTAGTAAACAGGGGGCCAAAGGAACTGCCGAAAGCGCTGGAAGATCAGATACGGGAGGTTGTACAAAAAACCGATCTTTTGTTTGGAGAATGTATTCCGACAAGCGAGGATATTCTTAAAAGTGAACTCCAGAGGGAATCTCTGCTGAAGCTATCAGCTAAAACCGAAATAGTACGGATAATAACACGTTTTTTTGATAAATTTTTATAATCTTCTGGTAGGCACTTCAAGTACTCGCATTTTTTTGATTCAGGACCTGCTGTACCTTCCTGACCAACTCGCCTATTTTAAAAGGCTTACTGACACAATTCAGATCGTCAATTATTGATTTTTCACACATTCCAATATCTGGATTATGGCCGGTACAGAATAATACCTTTATGTCAGAATTGATTTCTTTGAGCTTTTCATAGGTTTCCTTGCCCCCCATCCTGGGCATACATATATCCAAGAGCACAAGATCAACGTCGTGTTCAAATGCCCTGTAGACATGTAAGGCCTCGAGACCGTCTTGTGCAAGCAACACACTGTAACCATAAACGGAAAGGACCTCCCTCGTCAGATCCCTCACAACTTCTTCATCGTCAACCACCAAAATGGTCTCTGATCCACCCACCTCCTGACTTTTCGAAGATTCTTTGACTGATTCTGTAACGGAATCCATAACCGGGAAAAAGATCCTAAAGGTGCTTCCTTGTCCCTTTTTACTTTCAATTTGAATACACCCTTTACTGCTTTTCACGATCCCGTAAGTCATTGGAAGCCCAAGCCCCGAGCCCTTGCCAACTTCTTTGGTTGTGAAAAAGGGATCAAATATCCGGTCCATCACCTCCTTTTCCATGCCAGTCCCAGTATCACTGATGTGTATGCAAATAAAACGATCCGGATGGTCTATAAAATCCGGACAGAGGGCATGGACTTCTTTGTATTCGACGAGACTCGTGGCCAACGAAAGAGTGCCTCCGTCTGGCATCGCATCCAGGGCATTAAGGCATATATTTAGAATGGCCTGCTGGACTTGTGTGGGATCACAATTAATAAAAGGAAGATTCTCTTCAAGAGAAAGTCTTATCTCAATATTCTTGGGTAACGAGCTTTTCATGAGTTCTGTTGTTTCATGAACAATCTCATTGACCGCTGATGCACTGGATTGTCCGGGCTGACTGCCGCGGCTGAAGGCCAAAAGTTTTGCCACCAAGTCAGCAGCCCTAAGGCTGGACTGTTCTATAATATCTGCATAGCGAACTATATCGGAATCCTTCCCAATTTTCAGCTTTAGGAGATTTGTATAACCCAGAACACCAGTGAGTATGTTATTGAAATCATGTGCGATACCACTGGCCATAGTCCCGATGGATTCAAGCTTTTGGGACTGCAGTAATTGGTTCTCAAGATATTTCTTTTCCGTTAAGTCAGTCAACATAGCCAGGCAGCCGCCATATTTATCGTCTGTCATGATGGGAACGCTACTGATCAGAACATTAACAGGCTGATTTGACTTCCACTGCAATACAACCTCTTCCTTGGCTGTTTTTCCCTTCCTATTCTCCATAAGTATTCGAAGGAGTATCTTTTTCCCCTCTTTGTTTACAAGATTATAAACACTTTGATTTATCAAATATTTATAGCCGAGCATCTTCTTCAAATGACAGCTTGAAAAATTGATCACTCCTTTGTCATCCAAAATCCAGATGCCCTCGTTAACATTTTCTACAATCTCTCGATATTTGCGCTCTGAGTCTTCAAGTCTCTTATAAAGGCTTGCATTCTCAAGGGCCATGGCAATTTGATTGGCAAAACTGGTAAGAAAATCTTTATCGATCTCATCAACAAAATTCTGATCATTTTGATTGTCTCCCAGCATAATACCTATCAATCGACCCCTTACAATCATAGGAACCAGAATAAAGGCCTTTGGTTTCAGCTTCATTAAAAGGGGATTCTGAAAATTAAGGGACATTTTCTCTACATCTTTTATCAGGACAGACTTTTGGTCTCTGGCAGTACGGGCAATAATATTGTCCTTTTTATCCAGGGGTATTTGATAACCCTTAAGATCTGTGAAGGTTCCTTGTTCCACTCCCACAGCGTGAATAAGAATCAGGCTGTTTCTATTTTCATCAAACATGAATATGCCTGCTCTATCGAGATGAGCAATATTCAAAAGCCTTTTGAGTATCAATTCCAGAAGTTCTTCCAGCTTGAGTGTAGAAAGGATTGCAGCGCTACACTCATTAATGGTAGTGAGTTGATCCACCTTGTGCTGCAGGTCCTGATTTAGTTGATGGATCTGATTATATTTTTCTCTGAGGATTTGCTTATCCTTCTCAAGCTCCTTTCTGCTGTCTTTGAATACCTTCCATGGTGTGAATATCATATGATAAAAATCTTTGAATCTGTTCTGACTCTCCCATTGGAGATGGTATTCGCAGTAGTCGTCTCCTTTGAAAAAACATTTTGTCTCTTCCAAACGGCTGGGAGGAAGGCCCCATATCGTTGGAATCGCTTGATAAATACCTTTATTCATAAGACAAAAATCACGACTGAGGGGAACATCTTTTGACCAGATAAGACGTATTACGGCGTTATTACGGGAAGAACTAAGCAGTTCTATCCTTTTGGTCTTGTTAAAATGGTCATTTACCTTTTGCGTATGCTTTATTCCCTTAGCCGGACTGCCAAAGGCATAGATTATAATCCTCTGAATATATCCCAGACGCTGCCTCAATACGGAATTAAAACCTATTTTGTAGGCTGCATTATCGTCGCCCAAGATTCTCTTGGCCCTGTTATAAAGCTGAATCATTACACTAGATGAAACCCAGTTATTCAGATCAGAAAGAAATGCCTTTAGATCGGATATACCTGACAATTCCGGTCCGAAATCCTTAAACTGAAGTTTCCTGGAAAAATTTCATGCGGTCATCCGCATTAAGG
>CAZPDU010000220.1:0-9944 GCA_964585405.1 uncultured Thermodesulfobacteriaceae bacterium
TCCGGCTCCCCCAAGAACTCTCACCGGGCCGTTCCAAACCTTCTCTACTAAACTTCGTTGAGATGGATGAAGAAAAACACGCCACTTCTCAAGCGGGGCTTCCAGAATTTCCTGAAGGATCAGGTCATCTTCAATCACAAAGAAACGCCGTTTGGTATCAGGATTTTCAAGAGCAGCTTCGTAATCCTCTGCATCGATCTGGGTTTCCTCATCAATCGTCTTATCAAATTCCCTGTAAACCTCATCCAAAGTGTATCCTGCTGCAAGAGCTGTTAGGGCCTCGTTCGCTTCCGTCGGAAATTGACCTACCACCTGATCAAGTTGTTCTTCTGAAAAAATATTGCGAACCAAAGGCAAAAGCTCTTTTGGAACACCAAGCTTTAAGAGGTGGCGGTCATGGACGGATGCAAATAGAGATTCCTGATACTTTTCTGGCGGCAGTATATCTTTTTCAGCAGCAGCAAGCTGATTTTCGTCAACATCATATACCTGAACGCTTCCAGTCTCAGGGTTTATTTTGCACTTCTTATTTTTTGCCCAATCGTATGCCTTATCATGATGGTCAACCCAGAGAAGCATGTAAACATTACCCGTATCAGGCTTTTTGACGATCCCCCTGTAGGTTTGGTCAATTCTCACTGAACGCAGCGTGGGGTCTTTGACTTGAGAGATTTTTTCATAGTTAATGCTGGGTGACGTTGGGTTATTCCTGAACTTGGTAATAAACTCTAGGACCTTCCCCTGCATTTTTTTGGGGATAGCTGCGAAAGCGTTCATGAAATCTGAAGAGATCGCAACTTTTACGTTACTCATTACCACCATTTATCCTGCCCTCCCTGTGAATCCCTCAAAGACATATATTTATCCGGATCTTTAAGGATTTCTAATATTGGAATTACCTTCCAGCCAAAGCCCATAAACTGATTCTGATATTCAATTTCTTCATCCGTCAGGAAAGCAATTTTTAGCTCTTCCCAGCCAAATTCGGCACTTGCTATGATTTCACCACTTTCACCTTCAAGTTCATAACCGGTTTCAGGTAAGGGCCATCCATTCTCTTGCAACAGGTCAAGAAGGCCATGGAATTGCTCATCGGTTAGTTCTTTAACTTCATCCCATCTATTCTCAGCAGCCTCCTTATCGGGAACACCGAGTCCTGAAACCGACTCATCGAAAAGTCTAATTCCGTCATAAGCTTTAGATTTATTACCATCCGTGGTCACAAAGTATGAATAAGGTATAAATTGATAGTAATTATAAAGTCTCAAGAAACCATTCCAGCTTGCTTGAAAGTCGGCTTTCTTTTTATCCCTGTCATTATCATTGAGGCAGCAGCCAATTCTCACACCCAATGGCTCTCCAGGAGGTACTAGTGCCTTTTGCTCAACAACAACCAGCTGCTTTAGAAACTTTTCACCGTTCTGGCCAATATGAGCATATTTCCCATATAAACAGTTATTACTTAATTCGGGGCAATCTGCCTCTTTTACTTTCTCTGCCATCTCATCCGGTAATAGACTGTCGATAGCATCCATCCACTCATTGACAGCATCATTATTACCAAACTTTTTGGGATCGAGATTCAACAAGGAAACAACGAACATAAACTGTTGCCATTTTTCTTCATCGGGGTTTTCCAAAAAATGGATTAAAAGATCAAAGCTATTATATTTAATGTACTTTTTAAAACGACTTAGACCATACCCCTCCAATAGCGAATTGCAATTCCCTCCGGATGTGAGCCCTGCTGGGTCCATGTAATCCTCAAAGAAATTTTGCTTGGATTTGAACTTGTTTTCCACATCATGCCATGTTAGTGACCAGACATAAAACTTACCGCTCTGGACAATTGCCATTCTTTGAGCCATGTCCTGACCTATGCGGCCACGGTGGTAAGTAAAGCCGTCCAGAAATACAGCAATAGGCTTCATTCTGTCATTTAAGCGTGCTGCCTTTATTATGAAATCAGCTCGTGACTGGATGCTTACCCCACTAAGCTCACCAAGTTTAACCTGTGGTTCTATATAGTAGGCCCGGTCACCAACCTTAAGAAAATAGCCTGGCTTGCCATTAACCAGATCATTTTTCAGCATTAAAGGCAAAGCTGCGGAACGATATAATTTGAGTGCTCCAAGAAATCTGGCTTCCAGCTCACTTTCGATAAACGTATTAAAGGAAATGTTTCGGATACTTTCAGTTTTGACCAGCCGATCACGGTAACTCAAGATTTCTGCAAGCAGCTCAATTGCTGTGGTCCTGGATGTCTCGGGCATCGTGTAACTACTTCGGTACGCAAAAAGACAACGATAACAGCCATCCTTGGTTTCATCCTGGTTACAGGCACATGATTTTAAGGCTTCCAAAGACAATTCCAATACATCCATCAGCTGGTTTTCTGACCGCATAAGTTGTTTCAGGTAACCAGTACCACCTGGTACTGTATCATAAAGGACTAAGAATTTCCGTTTGAAGGAGGAATCGGGCAATGGTTCTTCATGAACAGTCGTTTGCAGGTGGTCAATTTTCCCCTTAAATTTTTTCTTAAGACCAAGCTGTATGGCTGCAATAAAAGACTGGAGCTTGCGGTTAGAGTCAGAGATAATGTTAACCGGCAGCAAAATTCTGATCGCCTCAGACATAAACTGTCGATAGAGGTAGATACAGTCAATCAGGTTCTTATCGCTTTCTTGGTCTCTGGCTGTGCAGGTAAAGGCATGGGATGATTCCTTGTTATCTTCCTGTACCTTGCCGCACACCCTGCAAAGTGAGAATCCCTTCCTCGGCATTTCCAAACCAGCAATGGAAACCTTATCTCCGATCTCCGTCTTTTCACCAAAGTTAATTTCACAAAAGTCTACATTGGACAAAAAATCAAACCCAAAAGGAAAGTCCGCATCCACTTTGTAAGCGTCAAGAATATGTTTATCATCAAATTCCACCAACATCTGTTTGTTGTAAAAAACAGGATCTCTGTCATCGGAGTCATCACTGATCCGACTTTTCCTGTCAGATGTGGATGCAAAAACCTGACGCATCCTGAGCATCAGTCGCTTCTGTCCGGCATCTGCCCACATAGGGCTCCCGCAGTTCAGGCAAACCTCCTTTTCTTCCTCCTTGCCGAGCATTTCCTTATGGGAACAGTTGTTACAAAATCGCCAGGTTTGGATTTCAGATACGGTCATGTCAACTTGGTCGACCTTTACCTTTCGACCTTCAGCATAAAAGGTATTGGAGGGAGCAAGTTCGGCAAGGGCACTCACTGCTGGGCGCTCATACTCGTAATTCCAGGAATCATATGAGCTTTCACCTTCCTGTACTTTCAGCTTTTTCCTGTAGATCAAAGAGTTCAGCATAACCCCAACTTCCGGGAAGGCATAGTTGGGAAGCAGCCCTTCATCTGTGAAAAAATTAAAAATGTTACGGTCGCTGATACTTTTCACCAGAGCCTGGAGGGCGGATTTTTCAATATTCAGCTCCCTAAGTTCATCTTCATAATTTTTATCTTTGGGACCGCTCTTTTTCTTCCTGATCTTTGTATTGAGTATCTGTACTTTTTTCCGTAAAGAGTCTCTTTCAAGACGTCGGTTATGGAGTCCGTTCATGATACGATAATGAAGACTGCCCTGCCTGTCACGATCTCCCTCCACAAATACCTTCAGATGAGCTTCCGATTCCGAGCTCAACCCAGAACCACTGCTTTTGAAAAGATGCACAAATTGATCAAACAAGTCTGTCTGGTTCGTTTCGATATAATGAATAAAGCTGTGAGGAAACTTTTTCTGATCAACCGGTTCCAGGTTATTCAGCACCTGCCCCAGCCTTTTGGGCAGGGATGCACTTGAATCCGTCGCTATCCACTTTTCAAAGCCAAAGGCGGTAAGCTGTCGTTCTAACACAGCAGAGGCATCAAGGAAGATTCCAGGAGAGTCGATATGACCAGCCAGCATCTCTTCAGGCTCTGCAAAGAAAAACAAATCATGAGGTCTGGCGTTAGCAACGGTCAGGTTGAGGGCATTTCCATCCCGCCTACCGGCTCGTCCGATTCGCTGCAGATAGTTCGCCTGTGCTGGAGGTACTGAACAGAGAATCAATGATGAGAGATTACCGATATCAATACCCAATTCAAGGGTAGGCGTACAGGATAAAAGGTTTGGGTACCAAGGTTTTCGAATGTCATCATTCGTTTTGAACTCCACCTCAAGCTGTTCCCGTTCATCTCTTTTTAAAAGACCAGTATGTTCCTTGGCAAATATCCGCTCAACATCACCTGTTGCATACAGTTTTCCGTAATAATCTACACCAACCTCATAAGGTTCATATTTGCCGTAACAATGAAAACGCTGGCAGGGTGCATCTTCAAAATATATGCTTTCTTCGGATGAAACTGAAATATTATGTCCACAGGACCGGCAACGGAACTGTCTGACCCTGGATGACACCCTAAGCACTTCAGGACGAATGCCCCATACCGTATGACCTTTTACAAATTTCTGTTCTAAGACGCCTTGATTAACCAATGCTTTAAGCACAAGAGTGTAAAGCTCTTTTGATACCGTCTGAACCAAAGGTGAAATGGTAAACAAGCATTTATCTGCCCAACTCTGATACCATGTAAAACGAGTTGGTGAAGCACTGAATAACTGATCGAAGCGACTGCCTCTCTTAGTGGTCAAAAAGGATGGGGTTCTGGAGTTGGGACCAAAATTCGGCATCCAGACCTTACGGTTAATGACAAATGGTGTACCGTAGCTTTCGATAAAGGCTTCCAAAGCCGGGATGTAGATCCCGCCCTGATTTTTCAGGTGGACAATGACGCCAAGCAAAAAACGGATCAAACTGTCCCGGTCAAGCGCCCTGAGTATACCGATCTCATTTTGGATGGGTTCAAGCATCCGATCTGTAGCATGTTTCAATTGATCCGGGTCAAGATAAGCAACCGAGGAACTTGTTTTTTCCAGGGTTCTACCGATTCTGGCCTGAAAACCATATTCGCTAAGAATTTCCCAACCGATGCGATTATTAACGTTTTGTGGAAGGGTGGAATCTTTCGGTAGATTTCCGTGGTTTTTAAGGTAATCGTAATCATTAAGCCATTCCATATTTGGTGCAAGGAAGGTTGAAATGTACCTGTTCTGATCAATCTTATTTATCCAATAATCAATAAAAATCTCCGGCAACTGAGCCAAGGTCTTGCCCTCTCCAGCTTCCAAAATAACCTTCTGGAGTGCCGTACGGAAATTAAACCGAAAGGTTCTGCCATTAAAAAACCCTGCCCGATGTGCCGCATCTTGAACATTGTCAGAAAAGGTAAGCAGCTTCTTGTCATCGTTATAGGTAGATGAATAAAGCTGGACGATCATGACACTGGTCAGGCTCGCAGCCCGTGAACCCAAAAGGGTAAGGCTGTTCTTTGAACCACAGTAGGGGCAATCATTCACGCTGAAGTTACGGTTACCTCGCCTTATCCTCACATCCGGCATATACACCGGAATCATTTCTTCATGCTCACAGGATGGACAGCGGTCAACGTTCGCCTTGGATGTAACATTCAAGCACTTTGTACAGAAATTGACCATACCAATTTTCTGCACCGGAGGCCTGCCTTCCTCCTGCTCCTTTGGAACTGGTAAACCAGGCTGTCCATTCTCCGGAAACAGATAAACCACTTTGGGGTCGTGGCTAAAAAAGGCATGGTAATAATCTTTAAGCTCTCCCATAATTGCCGAGCTGGTTTTACGTTTCAACCCTGACCAGCCCATGCTGCCGCATTCCCGGCAGTGCACCAGAGGCAGATGGGTTTTAAGCTGTTCTTCATTCAGGTCGTCAGCAAATCGTAACCCAGGCTTTTTTGAAACTTCTGCAATCATGCGGCGTAGTTCCCTCATCCAGAGCTGAACTCTCACGTTCAGAAACGGTCGGATAATGGTCTTCTCGCTGCCATCAAGCTCTTTTGCTACCACTTTGATCCGGGCTTCGGAAATCAATGTAAGCAAACTGTTCAGCATGTCCACTTTGTATTTAAGGTCATCACTTTTTAGTCCTTTGGTAACCTTTTCAAGCTGGATAAAGATATCATCAAAACTGTGAATCTTTCCTCTTAATGTTTTGAGCAGGTTTTGGAATAAAAGGTGTTCCGTAATTTTAACACTAAGAGCTATCCGCCAGTCAGGATCATCAAAATTGCCAACTATTTCTTCATCAAGCCAAAGTCTGTGCTGCGCTTTGATGTATTCTTGATAATTGTTGTAATTGGCTGGATCAAGATCGTTTGCTTTTTCATGAGAGACAATGTCCACACGAGATATCAGGCAATCTCCAAGGAACTCACCGGCACTCAATCGTGATTCGGATATGATTGCACCGTCTAAAAGTTTTTCACCAAAGACTGCGGATGCATAATCCAACAGCTCATCCTGTTCCTCTTGCCTTCCCAGAGTAGCGGATGTTCCGATACAACAAAGATATTCCTGTTCAATCGCCAGCCTAGCTTTGAGCCTTCGAATTAAACAGCCAAGATCGGAACCTTGAGCACCATTAAAGGTATGGAGCTCATCAACTACAAGGAAACGTAGGGTGTCAGGACTGTTTTGCAGCCAGAGGGGACAGTCATCAGGGCGAATCAGAAGGTAGTCCAACATCTTGTAGTTGGTGAGCAGAATATCTGGAGGCAAAAGCCGTAGGGTATCTCTGTCCGAAATCAGCCGTTCCGGGGTCATGAACATGGAGGGATCTTTTTCCCGTTGTCCAACATAAATACCTGCCGTGAGATGACCTTTGAGCTTGCTGTTATGGATCAGCTTTGCCAGCCTGCCAGCCTGATCGGTTGCAAGGGCGTTCATGGGGTAAATAAGGATTGCCTTTATTCCAGGTTCACCCCTATGCCGATAGCAATAGTCAAGAATGGGGTAGATGAAACATTCCGTTTTTCCTGACCCTGTTCCTGTGGCAACTATTGTGGATTGCGGGTTAGGACCAGACAATCGATCAAAGGCACTTTCCTGATGAAGGTAGGGTGAAAACTGCATGGGCAGATCAGGGAAATAGTCGGTTCCACCTTTGCCCTGCTGGAAAGGGAGCTGGATGTCAAGAAATGGACCTTTGAAGACATTACCGGGTTCAGTCAAGAAATCTTCAAGGATATTTGAAAAAAAAGGGGTCGTCACCGGAAAGGTAGTGCGCAGGAAATCTTTTATGCCTTGTTCAACGTGTTGGGCAAGGACAGACGGTATCATGCTTCACCCTCCTGTTCATTGAACCGACGCTCAAATTCCGCCCATACGACTTCATAATCCTTTTCACGGTCACAGCGGTCAAATGGAGCTTCGTAGGTGATTGTGCGTTCAACAGGGCCTCCGGGCATAGTATCGTCGATGATGGTGCGCTCTACAGTGCCGGATTTCATATCCTTAATATCTTCCCATCCTACAGCTTCTGTTTTGTTTGCAATGCGGGGGAATCCAATCTCGGAGAAGCCTTTTCGCTTAATAAAAACTATTTGGCCATTCTGATCATAGTAAGTATTATTTTCTACATTTTTGAGACCATAAAATATTTGTCTGTAGATTTCTTTAAGCTCTTCTAATGTAAGCTGCAAACTCATAGCCGAAAGGACGTCAATCTCAAGAAGGGCTTGTCGACGTTCATAGTCAGTACGAAGGGCACAATTTCGCTTCCATTTTGGGGAAAGGATACTAAAGAAAGTGTTATCAAGTCTTGGATCATCTTTAGCCCATTTATCATTAGTGAACGACGGCTTAAAAGTTTTATGCCATAAATCCGTGTACCATATAGTAAGGCAATTTAGAGTTAGAGTCCGGATCGCTATGAAATCATCAAATTCAAATGTAATAGGCAGAAGGCAAGCAATCTCGTTCCTAAAATGAGTTTTTCTTGTAATTTTGACAAAAAAATCATGAATAATTGAGGATGATAATCCAGCGAAGGACACCAGTTTTTTAAGAGACTTAAATGTTAAGCTGAAGCATGTGTCTATATGTGTTGGTCCGGGAGGAATAATGCAACCTTTTAAGGTCCGTTCATGTGTAGCATTTATCATGTTTCTATAAACCACACGGTAGTAATTAATAAATTGCTCTTTGCTCCCCCATTGCACTTTTGGTATGTGGCTTTTATATTTTTTCAAATTAGAGGTGGGAACGTAATTGGTACGAGGCAAATATCTCTCCGGAATCATATCGTGATCAATAACGCTGTAATGCTCTTTCTGCGTACATTTAGCCCAAGGAGTTTTGAATAATGGGTCTCCCACAAATATGTGTGGACCGCTTAGTATCCATTCGGATAGGTCATTCGGAAAGCATGTTTCACGTCTAATTATACTATTTCTTTGAGCATTGTGTTCATTAAAACATGCTGTAGCGAAATATTCATCTTCTAAGTCACTAAGTCGAATTGGTGTTTTTGACAGCTTTCCCAATATGTTAATAAATTGTATGGAATGCAGTCCTGGCAATCTTGCCTGTATCGGTGGTGTATTCTTAGTATCGAAAAAACTGGAGAATAAAACCAGCTCTTTTTCTCGAACCATCAAAATCCGAGATGGATGGCCATTAAAGACTAACTTGTTATCTTCTGTCTTGATGCCAGGAACCTTATCCGATGACACTTCTGAAATGAAGCAATTATCTATTGTTTTCGGGTGGTATAAATTTGCAATAGACTGAAATGAAATATCATAAGTTACGGAACCATAAATGTTAATAGCATATGTGCTTACTGGTGCGATAGTTGGAAAGAGCCGCGCCTCATTTTGGTGCTGAAAATGCATTTTCAATCTACTGTAGACTGCTTCTCTCAGCAATCCGCCCTTTGGATCTTCATAAATTCCTTCCGGGTGAAGGAAAGCTGATATTCCATCATTGGGGCGCCCAAACATCCATGCTTGGGGTAAAAAGCATTTGTAGAGATTAGTTTGGATACCTTTTAATATAGGGTAGCTTTGATATGCATTAAGAAAATTTTGGGTTGCATGCGCATCTTCAAAAGCGCTCAAATACGTTCCAGCGATATTATGCTCTTTCAGAACATCATCACGTTTTGTTGCAAGTACCGAAGCGGACATCTTCCGCAGCACGAATAGCGGCTCCGCATCGCCCAAGACCCCACTTTCATTCCACTCAACCTTGATCCACGGCGGATTTCCTAATATCAGGTCAAATCCACTTTGGCTATCAAATAGATCAGCAAACTCAAGTTCCCAATGCATATACCGGTATCTCTCGGATAGTTCCTTTGCCAGACCAAGCCGTTTGTTCTCTGCACACAATTTGTCCACATTCACATACCCAAACTCATCAAGCATAGAAATGGACATCTGCCGAGGCCTGGTATCAGGGAATAGAAACTGTTGCCCCTTTTTATCGACATCCGCATCAAAGAGATTGCCCTCAAGAATAAGGGTAAGATCAAATAAAAACTCAGCGCGATTAGGCAACAGCTCTGCCTTTTCAATTGGCCAGAACCACAAGGCGCACCAATAATCCATTACCAGCTTCAGTCGTCTGTATGGACTGGAGTTGCGTACGTTTTCGGAAAACATCTCCTGATGGTAGATGCGGTCTTTAAATTCGGTAGTTGTGAGCTGCCCTTTATCATTAGGTTCTTTCTGGCCGAATACATAAAGCGGATCGGTCGTACGGTTATCAATATTTCGCTGCATTTCCGTATGCCGCTGCCAGAGATTGTCCACGGCATCGGATAGTTTTTTTAGCTGGCCGATTTCATTTTTTGAAAACGGCTTGGTAAACTCCTTGCGCCATTCGTTAATCGTCTTGATTTCATCCGCGGCCATCTGCTTGATGACCTTGTCTTTGTAATCTGCCATGCCTTTGTCCGGCAGCAGGAAGTGATACACTGTACCCTTTTCCCGTTTCTCACCCGGCATTACCCTTTTCGGGACCTCATCCAGCCAGAGCGGATCAGCC
>CAZPDU010000221.1:0-19131 GCA_964585405.1 uncultured Thermodesulfobacteriaceae bacterium
GCCTGTGCCGCAGCAAAGGTGGTTATTGAAATACTGAAGTCACCCGGTTTTCTGGACACGGTAAAGGAGAAAGGTACATACCTGAAAGCAGGTCTTGAAGCAATGGCCGCCAGACATTCAGAAGCAATACTTGAAGTCCGCGGCAGAGGACTTATTCAGGCTATTGAATTCAGAAAACCTGTGCCTGAGTTGGCCAACAAGCTCATGGAAGATGGCTTCTTGGTGCTGCTGAGTCAAAAGAAGATACTCCGTTTGGTACCGCCTCTGATTGTTACCAAAGCGGAAATTGATGCCATGCTGGTTGCGATTGAGAGCAGTATATGAACAAGTCACCAAATCCCAGGCATTATCTGACTGTCTCAGATCTGACCCCAGATGAAATCCTCTTTCTTATCAGCCGGGCCTTGAAGCTTAAAAAACTTCACAAATCAGGCCGACCATACAGACCTGCAATGGGTAAGATCATGGGATTGCTTTTTGAAAAGCCCTCCACCAGGACCCGTGTCTCATTTGAAGCCGCAATGTTACAACTTGGCGGCAACGTCACTTTTCTGTCTTCCAGTAACCTTCAACTAAAAAGGGGTGAGCCGCTTAAGGATACCGCTAAAGTCCTGTCCCGCTATTTGGACTGTCTCGTGGTCCGCACCTTTGGCCAAAGTATAGTTGATGAACTTGCCAGATGGTCAGATATCCCTGTTATCAACGGACTTACTGACCAGCATCATCCATGTCAGGTCCTGTCTGACATCATGACTGTTATGGAGCACAAAGATAAAGGGATGGGAGCCATGAAAGTCGCCTGGGTGGGGGATGGAAACAATGTGGCCCATTCATGGATTCAGGCCGCAAGCAGGCTTGGATTTGCCTTGGCTTTGGCCTGTCCTGAAGGATACCAGCCTGATAAAGAGACTCTGAGCAGGGCACAAGCTGAGTCCAGAGCACCTATAGTGATCACTACTGATCCCCAAGAGGCAGTAGAAAATTCTGACGTAATAAATACAGACGTTTGGGCCAGTATGGGCCAGGAAAAAGAGGCCACAAAACGCAGGGAGATATTTGCCCCTTATCAGATTAATGAGGCACTTCTTGCCAAGGCCAAAAATGATGCCATTGTCCTTCACTGCCTTCCGGCCCACAGAGGAGAGGAAATAAGCGAAGATGTGCTGGAGGGACCTCATTCAGTGGTGTGGGATCAGGCGGAAAACAAGATGCATCTTCAAAAGGCCGTGCTTGAATGGGCCATGCGATTGGAGGACGTTGTCTCATCTACATGTGCCCAGAATACTTGAAGTGGCATATCTGTAGCGAATACTTTGAAAGGCGTCATATGGTAGCAAACTTTAAGCAGGTATCGCTTAGTCCAAAAAAATGCCAGACTATCCGAAACAATCCGGCGTTGACGCTATCAATGAATTGATAACCAAACAAGGCCACAAAGTATTGCGAAGCCTCACGCCAGCCTGGATTCCTCTATAGCTTAAGATGGTCTGCCGATACTGCCTATTCCCGGACACCGGAAATATGGCTGTATCTGACTGTATTCATAGACGCAACTTACCTATCAGCCTGGTCTCTTTCACAGGCAATCTGTCTGAGGGCCCTCATGACTTCCAAAGCAACACCAATGGCTTATTGGTTTGAAAAGCCGTGAAGAGCTAACCTGTGGTCCTGAGTGCAGTAGTCAATATTTCGCCAGCAAAAATCAAAAACTATCAGAATAGTACAGCATTTTTTGCGATATAGAGGGGTGACCGCAGGAATAATGCAGCGAGAAAATGCTCTTTCCTCTCCATTAAAACAGAATGGACCGCTGGTTAAACGGTTCAAGAAACGTCTGAATATAATATTCAGTTAGGTGTATGCGTGCCAATCACAATCAACCCTTAACAATATCGGCAATCGCGGTGCCTGTTGACTTGATGCTGAATAATTTGGGTTTAAAGAATATATAATAACCAGCCGTTAAGTTGACTGACAGTGGCAGACATCTTAGGCAATGGCACGATAAAGAAAATTTGGTCTTAACGTAAATAATCAAAGATTAATTATAAATATCATTTATGCTTATTTCTCTGACGGGCGGACAGTTTATTCTTTAAGGATACGGGGTACAAAACATGATTCTGTCTACAGAGTTGGCTTCTAATGGAATATGGATCGGGGGGTTTGAATAAATGGAAACACGAGAATCTTTATTTAAACACATAGAAACGCAAAGGCATCTACCCACTCTCCCATCTATTCTTCTAAAACTGATTAACGCATGTGAACAGGATGGGGAAAACCTCAAAGAGGTCTCCAGGATTATTGAACATGATCCATCACTAAGCGGCAAAATTTTGAACCTGGTCAACTCGGCACATTTCGGATTACCTAATAAAATTGATAGCATACATCGGGCCGTGGTACTTGTTGGTACTAATGCCATAAAGAATATTGCTATATGCACGTCAGTATATGAAGTCTTTAATCAAACCAGGGGAAACTCTGTCTTTAACCTGAAGTTTTTCTGGTGGCACTCTTTGAAATGCGCCATGGTCGCAAAGTTTATTGCAGAGAAAACCCATTACATCCGTCCCGATGAAGCGTTTTTGTCCGGACTTTTACATGATATTGGAAAATTGGTTTTCTGGGTCAATTTTCAAGAAAAGTATAGAGAAATCCTGAAGACCTGCAAGAGTCAGAACGATCTCATTTTTGCAGAAGAAAAGCAACTTGGTGCTGCCCATAGCGAAGTCGGGGCATGGCTTATTCGTCGCTGGAAACTTCAATCCTTTATGGCAGATTCATTACTGTATCATCACGAACCTAAAAAGAGGATATTAAACGCCCTCCCACTGGTACAGATTATATATGTAGCCAATGCCCTATCCCATGTTGAACAACAGGATAAAGACTATAATATTGCAGGAGAGCTCTTTGGATTCAGCAGATCCCAAATTGAGGAGTTGTTATCTCTGGCTGAAGGAGAATTGAAAAATGTGGCCCAGTTATTGGGCATAGAAATTGAGTCGCCAAAGTCCACTGAAGCTATCCTTTCTGAAAAGGATCAGGAGGCACACGAAGATTTGGCTCGTGAAGTCAGGGAATTCTCTCTCTTAACCGGAACACTTCAAAATCTCCTTCAGGCAGGTGATGAAGATGAGATTGTAAGAGCAGCTCAGCAAGGCATTAAGGTCCTGTTTGATATAAAACCTGTCTTTTTCTTCCTCTATGACAATGAGAAAAAGGGCCTAATCTGTAAAACCACCGATGAAAAAGACAGCTCTTTCATAAATGACAACATTAT
The DNA here is from genome assembly GCA_964585405.1 of uncultured Thermodesulfobacteriaceae bacterium. Lineage (GTDB taxonomy): Bacteria > Desulfobacterota > Dissulfuribacteria > Dissulfuribacterales > UBA3076 > UBA3076. Next base: position 3,290 of record CAZPDU010000221.1, read on the forward strand.
CATTCCCATGGAAGCTGATAAAAGTCTATTGACTAGCTCCCTCACTAAAGGTAGGCCTCTCGAATCATTTACCGGATTTACAGATACCAAGCCAGTTATTATAGACGAACAAATCATTCGATTTGTCAATAAAGAGGGCATTCTATGCATTCCCATGCTCGCACATGGTGAATATGTAGGTGTCATTGTCCTCGGACTGGATCAGGTTGAATTTTCTCACCTTTCAAAGCACTCCCTGCTCTTAAACATGTTCAGCAATAACGTAGCTTTAGCCTTACATGTGGATCAGGTGAGACGGCATCAGCTTAACAGAATTCAATCTGAACGATTGGCTGCATCATTATACATGGCCCGGAAAGTGGTCCATGAAGTAAACAACCCCCTGAGTATAATGAAAAATTATCTCAAAATTCTCGGAATGAAATTGTCTGCACAGGATCCAGCCCAAGAAGAGATTGAGTGCCTCAATGAAGAAATTGATCGTATCACCATGATACTCCGGTCATTGACTACATTTTCAGAAAAAAGAGTCTGCAACTTTGTATCAGTGGATATTAACGGATTACTGTCAGATCTCATAAGAATTATGACGGAATTTTTGTCACAACATTCCAATATTAAGTTACATATGGATCTCGAAGATGAACTACCGATGATCATAACAGAAAAAGATAGTCTAAAACAGGTCTTTATAAATCTCGTGAAGAATGCCGTTGAAGTCATGCCTAAGGGAGGAAATCTTTATATCAAGACCCGACATATTCCAAGTTATTTTGAAGACGAGTTGGCGTCTGAACACAAAAAACACCTTGGATATGTGCAGATCACGATCACTGACGAGGGACCCGGTATTTCCGATAAAATTAAGCCTCGACTTTTCGAGCCCTTCGTAACCTCAAAGGGACACGGACACTTCGGATTAGGTCTATCCATTGTTTATGAAATTATAAAATCACTTAATGGGACCTTGACTTATGAAAGCGAGGAGGGGAAAGGCACCAGTTTTAAAATACGACTGCCCATAGTAACAGAAGAAAAAGTGTAATTACACTTCAAAAAAATGGATTGAGCTCGGGGAAAGCTTCATGTTCAAAACGCGATTTTTTGCAATAATTTGACACCTGGCTATATGCCCCGATAACTAAAAAATTGAAACAATCCAGCTCATAGGGCCTTTCATTGGAATCAGTTTTTACAGAGGAGATAAAGCATGTTGTCCACATCCAGAGTCTTGGTCGTTGATGACGAACCCCGTATGTGTGATAGTTTGAAACTATTGTTAAGTCATAATGGTTATGAAGTACATGCGGCCAATAACGGGCATGAAGCCATAAAATGTCTGGCAGAAAAAGCATTTGATCTTGTCTTTCTGGACATAGTCTTACCTGACATGGACGGTTTTCAGGTCATGGACTGCATAAATCAAAATCATCCTGACACCATGGTCATCATCATAACAGGGCATGTATCCATGGAATCGACCTTAAGGGCGCTCAGAAAAGGGGCTTATGATTATATTAAAAAGCCCTTCGAAGCTGAAGAGCTACTGACAAAAGGTAAAAATGCCATAAAACAAAAGATACTGACCTGCGAAAACCTCTATATTAATAGAAAATTGCAGCAGTCAGAGAAACGTTACAGGGACCTGATTCAAAATTCCCCTGACATTATTTATACACTGGACAAGAAGGGTAATTTTACCTTTATAAGTGATGTGGTTGAGCACTTGACAGGGATTAAGGCCAAACAACTTATCGGAAAACACTACACTACTCTTATTTATCAAAGGGATCTGGAAAAGGCCCGTTTCTTTTTTAATGAGAGAAGGACTGCCGCACGTGTCTCCCATGGTGAACTGAGAATAAATGTCTGTAAAGACAATAATCGTCCTGAGCTTTGTGGTGTCCAATACTTGACGATGGAGTTAAAATCCACCGGTATTTATGATAAACCAACTGCAGAAAATCCCAAATATCTCGGGGCCTATGGTGTCCTGAGAGATATAACTGACAGGAAACGCCTTGAAGCCCAGTTACAGGATGCTCAACGAATGGAATCTCTGGGTACGTTGTCAGGAGGTATTGCCCATGACTTTAACAATCTGCTCATGGCTATACAGGGAAACGTATCCTTAATGCTTTTAGATATGGATTCCAGTAATTCCAACTTTCAGAAGCTAAAAGACATCGAAACATACATTCAAAGAGGGGCCAATCTTACAAAACAACTTTTAGGTTTTGCCAGAGGAGGCAAATACGAAATCAAACCCACTGATTTGAACAAAGTTATACAGAATCAGAACCGCATGTTCGGCCTTACTCAGAAACAGATTAAAATTCATGACAGACATGAAGAAAATCTTTGGATTGTGGAAGTCGATCAAAAACAGATGGAACTGGTCCTGCTCAACCTTTATATCAATGCTTCACAGGCAATGCCCAAGGGCGGAGATCTGTATATTCGTACAGAAAACCTGATAATTGATGAGGATTCTGGCCATCACCATAATGTGCCGCCCGGCAAATATGTAAAAATTTCTGTAACCGATACGGGTATTGGTATGAATGAGGCAATCCAACAGAGGATTTTTGATCCATTTTTCACCACCAAGGACATAGGTAAGGGTACGGGTTTAGGACTTGCCTGTGTTTATGGCATCATTAAAAATCATGAGGGTTTTATAACTGTTGATAGCAAGGAAAACGAGGGAAGCACATTTTCTATTTATTTACCAGCCTCTGAAAAGAAAATTATAAACGGACTAGAACTGTTTAAAGACAACAAAAACTCTCCTACTGTTCTTCTGATAGATGACGAACACATGATTGTCGAAGTTGGCAGAGAGATTCTAGGCATACTTGGGTATAATGTACTCACTGCCGGAAGTGGAGAAAAAGGGATAGAGGTCTATCGACAAAATAAGGAAAAGATACAGATCATAATTCTGGATATGGTTATGCCCAGTATGGGGGGCGCAGAGACTTATTATAGGATAAAAGAGATTAATCCTGAAATAAGGTTTCTCCTTTCAAGTGGCTACAGTGTAGATAAGGATGCATCTAAAATTTTGGATGGTGGCCGCAATGGCTTTATCCAAAAACCATTTACTATTGATCAACTCTCTGAAAAAATAGAAAAAATTTTTGATCCAGTACCGGCTTAAGCAATTCTTTGAAATAAGACTTCACACCTTTTTCATAATCTATGATTTTGCCGAAGGCCCCGAAACAGAACAAGACTTTAAATAAACTGTTTTAAGGATACGGTTTCATTGTAAATCTTGATTATTGTGAAAAGAAATTTTTCTTTTATCCAATCGATAGCAGCTACCCTCGAACTGTTTTGCGTATTTTTTCATCTCAGATGCCCGTTCAGTAATTTCGCTATAGTGCGAGAACATCCCGGTTTTGTTGCATGTAATCCCTATTGAAATAGTCATTACGGGAAATGTTCTTACTCGGTATTGTCTATCAATGGATTTAATACAGCCCTTTATCCTGTCTTCTGGGTTATAGAGCGTGGATATTATAATTCTATCGAAGGCATCTATTATTTCCTGACATGTCTCTTCTATAAAATCTGAGTCCATTATAAATATAAAATCGTCGCCCCCTATATGGCCGATAAAACTATTATTTTGCTGCTTATTTTTTACGATGTTCAGGATAAGACGACCGGTCATCTTTATAACTTCATCTCCACGGGTGAAGCCGTAATAGTCATTGAAGGGTTTGAAATAATCAAGATCTGCATATGCAAAAGCAAAATCCTCGCCTTTATCAAGCCTATCTTGTATCTGTCTGTTTATTGTAATACTTCCCGGAAGCCTTGTTAAAGAATTGATCTCAACGATCCTGTTCGCTCTGAGTATACATAAATTAACCCTTGCAAGCAGTTCCCTTTCAAGGTCGGTTTCCCAGATATAATCTTCAGCAAACGAGGGTTCCCAATTGGATATGTCAAATTTATCTGGCAAAACAGCAAGAACAGGCAATCGATTAAAAATGGGGTCTTGCTTTAGATCATTGAGTACCTTTATGGAAAAAGAATCGTCCATGTCAATAGCCACAATCATTAGATCTGCCATAGAATTATAAATATAATCCAGAGCGGGCTCTATCTTGCTGAAAAAGAGCGTCTTATAAACATTTTTCAGGATGCCCTCTATGATATTTGTTAAAACAATATATTGAGAAACAACTACAATGGTATGCATAAAATATATTAATTACAGCGCAAAATCGCCAAAACTTGTGATTTAAGCAACGTGGCAGATCGGTTTTTATGAATGGAAATAACTAATAATTACTGAGGCAGTTCTTTGCCTGACACCATGAAATTCTCCATTTCTTCCAGCAACTCTTTTATGTCTGTTTCGCGCAATTTCAGCATCTCGAATGCTACCGGATCTAACTCGGGTACAAAGGGATCGCCGGCAAAACCCACGCCTTTTGCCCTCATAAAAACATCCGCTGAATGGACAATTGCGGTTTCGATAGATGCATTTTTTGAGAGTTGTGGAACATGATGATATTTTATGACCTCTATTAAGTTGCGAGGGAAAAGCCATTTTTCCGCTAACCACGCACCCACCTCTGCATGATTAGCAACAAACTGATCCCCTTCCGCCTCAACTATAGTAAAATTGTTGAGTTTGGCTTTGTTCATTGTCTCTTTATATTCACTAGGATACTCGAGGAATAAAATGATTTTTCCTATGTCATGGAGTAACCCTGCAACATAAACATCATCATAGTCCTTAATTCCCTTTCTCTTGGCAATCGATCTCGCTGTGATGGCACACCCGAGAGAGTGTTCCCAGAGACCCAACATCGTATTCTGCATAACTTCAAATACAGAAAATCCGACAAGCAGACCCTTTATAACATTCAAGCCCAGAAGTACCGTTGCAAAAGATGCAGAAGATATCCTGCCTGGAAACCCATAGAACGCCGAATTAACCATCTTGAGAACCTTAGTAGTCAGTGCAGGGTCATTAGATATAAAATCACCGATCTCTTTCAAGGATATTAACGGATCCTCTATGATTTTTGAAATCTGCTTCAGGTTATTCGGTATGGTCGGGAGACTGTTGATATTTTCAACTCTCCTGCGGAAATTTTTTATTTCCATGTCAATCATACAAGACCTCTATGTGTTCCCTTACCAGCCTTTTTAACATATTCATATAGGGCTTGTCTTCCACTTTTTTAAATCTCCAGTCCAGTTGCTCCAGTGACTCTTCTTTCGACATAATCTGCTTATTTGGCGCATCAATATAGACACAATTAATTCCTATATTCTGTATCTTCTTTATCAACATCTCTGTTAGTTCTATATGCTTGTTGACCAAAATCATGTTACCTTTGATCACAGGCTTCGCGAGTTTCATTCCGGGATCGAGTTTATCTATAGAAATTTTTAGCACAATTATACCCCTTTTGCTCACTCCATATAGCGTTTCATGAAAGAATCGTCATCATAAAATTTTTATCTTATCTGTCAAAACCAACGTCTATGAATATAGTAATCTACTGAAATATAGCATTAATCTTACGTATAAAATGTCCTAAGCAAAAAGATTATCATATTTTTCGGCAAATCGTTACAATATATTAAAATTTACCAGAAAACCTGTGGATCCTATGATGACCAACTATTCGAATAGTTAATTTGAACTAAAGTATTTTGCCTATAATGCCGATAAAAAAATAGAATTCATAAAGGATTTTTCTATGGATATCGTAGTTAAAGGTTCAAATCCAGCCAACCTGGACTCTCCAAAGGGGGAAGAGGGTATCTATGCCAGGCGGACGCTGAAAAGGGAACGACGAAAAAATCGTCAAGATCGCCGTGAGAGTGTAAGAGAAGGTATATTTGTCTATCTTTCCGTTAAGAAAGATAGACGCCGTCTAAGAAACAGAAGGAAGGCCGGCCCGTAAGTCAGACAGATTTGAAAAAGATCTCAATTTATCATCTTGAGCTCAAAACTAATTTTGATATTATGATATCTCAATTTTTTCTTCTATTCCCTGAAACTAGCAGATGTCATATGAAGATTATTAGCAAAATTTCTGTATATCTCTACCACCCAGGGCGTGAATGATATAATTATTTAAAATCCTTCTCGCCAAACACCTCGGCTTGATATACCAAGACATTGGTTGCAGGGTCCTTCCATGCAGTCGCTGGCATGCCGCCCTTGACACATAGATTTTCAAGGAACTGTTCCTTGTCCGGTAATTGCTCCCAGACTTGAGGAAGGAAGGTCGAGCTGTGTATACCACGATGCAGAATCACTCCATGTACATGAGGTCGAAGCTGGCGTTTTAGATCCTCTCCATTCTTGCAATTCAGTCTCTCCGGCACGGAAAGCACACTCAACTCAATGTCTACCTCGGACAGCTCATCCGCAGTCAAACCGAGAAACCTTGGATCGTTGAAAGCGGCATTTTGAGCGTTTTTTTCCACGCATTTAACAAGAGAACAGACAGGCTCTATGGTTCCTATACACCCCCTAAGTTGCCCGTATTTATGTAAAGTAACAAAGCAACCTCTGTCTTCATTGAGAATATGAGAAGGCGCTGGCCTTTCCACATTTATGCCATCAAAAAGCCTTGCCTCAATGGCAGAACGGGCAAGCCTCAGAAGGGCCTTTTTATCCTGATCAGATAGGGACGATTTCATACTTTGTAACCTCTCTTCTCTGTCCACAAAGGCAATGCTAGCGTACCCCACAACATTATCCTTGCCTCCTGCAGTATCACCAGAATTTTTATAATCGATCAATTTTGCATTCCAGTTCTTTAATTCTGCAATATGCATTAAAGTCATAACTGCCTGTTTACCGCAGGCCTCACACAGCGGCATGCGGGAAAACTCTGAATTGGTCATGGCGCTGATGCAGATCTGGTCCAGGGAAACCGCTTTTTCATTAGAGTGGTAATGAGAAAGGTCCGTACTAGCCACTACCAGGGTATTATTATCAATATATGGAGCAAGCACTGAGGCAAGGGCCCTGGGATCTCCACTGTTTACCAGTATAGGCACGATTTCAAAATCTTTCAGCACAATCTGTAGAAAAGGTAACTGGACCTCAAGAGAATGCTCCATCTTATGAGCTTCGGGGGCAGACTCGAAAATAGGCATTTTGCAGAGCTTAAAAGCAAGTGATGACAGACTGACGTCTCCCAGAGGCGTTTGATAAGCTGAAACTAAATCTATAGACGCCCCCTTTAAAGGAAATCGATGGCTAGGTCCAATTAATATTACTGTCCTGATAGATGGGGATATCTGTCTGTATCCGGCGGCCGCGACAATACCCGAATAAATATATCCGGCATGAGGAGCTACCAGCCCCCGTATAGTTTCCTTAACGTCAACACCAGAGGCATCTCTTAAAAGGGTCCTGACTGTCTTACGAAGATCTTCAGTATCATTGGGATAAAAGCAGCCAGCGACTGCTGCTGGACGCACTTTATGACCTGCTTCGTCGGAAGCGGCGCACGAACACTCCGTTGTCCAGGCACAAAACAATGCCACGACAGGTAACATAATTAAGGTTCTAATCATTTTCGTCAATCCCATCGCCCACTGATTGCGGTTCCACAAAATTTGCATTTTCCGTGTTCCACATGATTTTCCAGCAGGGTGTAACCCCTTCTTTGGATCACCGTGCGCTTACAACCAGGGCAAACAATCTTGTCACATCCACCAGGCACATTACCAATATAAACGTAATTCAGTCCCTGCTTCAATGCCTCATCTTTGGCCTGTTCCAAGACCTCTACAGGTGTAGGTGGCAGGTGTACAAGCTTATACTGGGGAAAAAATCGTGAAAAATGAAGAGGATATTCAGGTCCGAGATTGTCTACAATCCAACCACACATCTTTTTTATCATTTCCATGTTATCTGTATAAGTCGGAATTACCAGGTTGACTATCTCCATCCAAACGCCTCGCCTGTGCAGAGTCTTGAAGGTTTCGAGGACAGGCTCAAGGTGTCCGCCGTTTAGATCCTGATATATCTTATCTGAAAAACTTTTCAGGTTGACACTAGCTGCATCGATCACATCGCACAGCCTGTTCAGGGCGGGCTGTTTAATATATGCCGCACTCACCCAGATGTTCTTTATTGCGGCATCTTTTGCCCTTGTCGAAATATCGACCATATATTCATAAAAGGTCGTGGCCTCGGAATATGTATATGCAATGCCCCTGCACTTGTATTGCAAGGCCTTCTGGATAACCTCGTCAGGAGGCAGATTGTAATTTCGGGTCTTGTCCGGGCTGGTCTGAGATATTTCCCAGTTCTGACAATTCAGACAGCAAAAATTGCATCCGGCTACTGCGAGAGAGAAAGCATTGCTTCCCGGGTAGAAATGCAAAAGCGGCTTTTTCTCAATGGGATCAACATGTACCACGCACGGATTACCATAGGAGATGGAAAAGAGTTTTCCCCCGATATTGACTTTTGTGCGACACTTTCCTCGGTTGCCCGGTGAAATGACACATTCATGGGGGCATGTGTTGCACTGGACTACCTTATTGCCAAGCTTTTTATAAAAATATGCCTCTTTTACATGGGGGTCTGTTGAAGAAAAATGCCCTTTGGCCCCTGCGCATTCCCAAGGAAACAGCAAAGCACCGCAGGTTGCACAAAAGGCCGTTTTCATAAAATCTCTGCGGCCTGTTTTCATTTCCTCTGCCATGTATTCAATCCAAGACTAAGCACTTTTATTGTCATAACTGAGGTCATAACACCTATAATTCCTATTTTGGGTAGTAATAACAGTCCTGTCAATATCGTACCGCAGGCCGCACCCGAAAGGTCTGCCATATAAAGTCGTCCTGTAATCTCTGCCCATGTGCCCTCGGCCATGCGAGAGACAGCGGAAAATTGGCATCCGGTTGCAAAGGCTACGAGAAAAATCAAGGCTGGAATCACGATATACTGCATGGCAAATAAAGAAATTTCGCCTTTTGCGCCGATACCGGTAATAATAGCTAAACAGGCCATTGCGGCCAATGCGATAAAGGCCGATTCAGTAACAAGAACTTGCCAAAAGGTGTCTTTTTTTAATTTTCCTGATGCGAAAGCACCCAGAACGGATCCTATCATGAAAAGGGTTACAAAGATACAGATTCGCAGATATACATAGCCGTATATAATCTGAAAAAGGAGAATAAGGGACAACTCAAATGCCATGCCAGCATATCCGGAAGTCATAATCGTAAAGTGGAGTATATCTCTGCGGCATGAAAAGACCGCAAATGCAAGGATAGACACGAACATAACGTATTGAAGCGTCTTCGGGCTCTCAGATTTCTTCATCCACATATCCAGAAAGTGCCCGAATGCAGAGGGAGAAAGGTCCCTGTTTGGAGAGACCTTTTTTTCGTTAAGAAGACTATTGAGAATGTCCATGCGGAATGGATCCGTCATGCTGGGCAGTTCATAATCTACAAGGCGTTTTGTAACTATCTGACGTCTGGCCAGAACCGTTGCAATGTCGATGTTCAAAGTTGAATCAGAGGCCAGATAGTAATGGGTAATTCCGGGAAAGACTAAAACATGTTTGAAGGTATGTTTCAGCGCAGTATAAACCGAACGATTTACAGCCAGGCCCTTTTCTTCAAGATAATTTTCAGCGCCCACAAGGGTAAAGGCAAGTATCCCGTTATCTTTGAGAACAGATTTTGCCTCATAAAAAAACTCTCTGGTGTAGAAGCGGTTAAGCTGGGCGTTTTCCGGGTCCGGAAGGTCTATAATAATGGCGTGGTATTTTGTTGCTGTCTGCTTTACAAAGAGACGCCCATCACCGACATATACCTGAACGAAGGGCCAATGCAGTCTCCCGCCAATCAGCTTATCCAGGTCAAGAATAGCAGGATCGAGTTCGACATAATCAACGCACCCTGGTCTGTGTTTGGCAATCTCCTCAATGGTTCCGAATACCCCTCCTGCGATCAAAAGTATATTTGCTCCCTGTTCAAGCTGACAGAGAGGGAGGTGGACCAGTGATTCCATATCAAGGTCGCCTGTTGAATACAGGGGGATTGCATCCTGCAGGACGTTGATTTGCTCGCCCGTCTCAGAGATCGTAAGCTGTGCAAAGGGTGTGTTCTTATGTACGATCAGTTTTTGACCGGGAAAACGCAAAGAGAGCGTGGACAAATCAAGGGGTCTGGCAGCCAATATGCAGAACCCCACCAAGGCCAGAAGCAGAAGGCCTGCATACGAGGTCATCATGGCACCGGCAAATAGATTCAAAATACCAAGGATCACCAGACTATCCCAGTGAGATAGAGTATAAACAAGGATAAAGCTGAATAAAAGCCCACCGGCGATATCTCCCAGATTGTCGGCGATATACACACTACTTGCAGTATTCTTGTTTCCCTTCAGCAGTGACCCTGCCAGAGGCAACATAATACCGGCCACCAGACAGAAAGGGATTAGAATGAAGAAGTTTGAGATAATGGCCGAAGTCAGCCCGAGCATTTCGCCCCTCACCCATACGAGTGGTAGGGCGCGAGCCGCAGCCACCTGGAAAAAAGGAAGGACTGCGATCAGTATATGGCCTGCAAAAAGCGTCCTTTCCGGACTTGCTTTTTTGGCCAGCGGGACACCAAGAGCACTACCAAGACCAGTAAACAGGAGCCATAACCCAAGTACAAGGCCTATGACCAACTCATTGCCGCCAAAGGTGGACATGACCTCCCGAATCATTATAAGCTGAACTGATACGGAAGAAGTCCCCAGGGCAAGAAGGCAGACCCAGAATTTGTTCTTGCGGGCAAAAACTTTATATCCTGTCATGTGTTGATTCAGGATGTGTTAATTTTGAACTTAATTATAGTTTTTTGGCCTCAGACCAAGCCTCATTAATCTCTTCAATAGGGCATTTGGCAAGTTCGTTTCCTCGCGATCTTATGATGTCCTCCATGACATAAAAACGTGATACAAACCTGCTTATGGTTTTTTGAAGAGCATCTTCAGGATTGATTTCCAGCAACCGAGCCATATTGACCACGGTGAACAGAAGATTTCCTATTTCATGCTCTATATTCTCCTTGGATTTGCTATTAATGGCCTCTCTGAGCTCCTGTTCTTCTTCTGCCATTTTTGCCCATACATCTTCTGCTTCGACCCAGTCAAAGTTTACCCTGGAACTCCTTTCTCCAACCCTCAAGGCCCTTTGAAGCGCAGGCAGTGATTTGGGCAGATGTCCGAGGACACTGTGTTTCTCTCCCTTTTCTTTGGCCTCCCGGGCCTTGATCGCCTGCCAGTTGGCAGCGACCTCTTTTATGCTGTTCACCTTCACATCTCCAAATATGTGAGGGTGACGCCTGATCATCTTTTCAGCTATACCGGCGAATGCCCGATCCAGAAAAGAGATATCGGCCTCCGCATAAATATCCGCCAGCAAAAGCAGCATGAAAAAGAGGTCTCCCAACTCCTCCGCTACCTGTCCCGGATCTTTCTCATCAATGGCCTCAGACAGCTCATAGGCCTCCTCCAGGATATATTTCTTCATAGAATGAGGGGTCTGCTCTCTGTCCCAGGGACATCCATCAGGTGCCCTGAGACGGGCCACTATGGATCTGAGTTCTGAAAATGACTTTTCTGTATCTGAAAAATTTATCTTGTCAGTCATGGGATGCTCCGAAAATCAACAGTTTTCAGGTACCAAGCAAGGCCATCAATTCTGCAGGATCCAGTCTCTTACCCAGAAGGCTGACCCCCCAGTGCAGATGTGGACCCGTGACCCGACCGGTAGAGCCGGCCAGACCAATGAATTGGCCTTGTTTTATTGCCTGTCCCTCTGTTACCTTATAACCGTCAAGGTGCGCATAAAGTGTGTAAAGGCCTTTACCATGATCTATGATGACTGTCTTTCCACTCAGATAACAGTCTCTGATCATAGCAACCTTTCCATAATTGGAGGCTAGTACAGGAGTACCTTTGGGAGCCCTTAAATCCACACCTGAATGAGGGCTTCTGGGTTTATTATTGAATATTCGCCTGAATCCAAATTCACTGAGAATCTCAGATTTAACAGGCCAGACAAAAGGCCTTCGCCAGTAATGCTCATTTGAAATCTTGCTACATGTATCTTTTACGGCCTTTTGATCGTTTAATACTCGCTCCAGAATCCCTGGAGGGAATTCCACCATACGTTCAGGTACTGAAAGACGTTCTTCCGGGAAGGTACGTGCCATTATCCTGACTTTATGCGAGTAGAGACTGGGGGCATCGATGCCTTGCCATGTAATAGTTAGGATATGAATACCGGGCTTACAATCAAGACCTGCTCCAATTAATACAAGATAATCTCGGCTGGACGGGTCAAGGTAATATGGAATTCTTTCGCCCAGAAACCTCACATCAAGTATTTTTATATTGTCATCTGTTCTGATGGTGGCAATGGCTATCCCCCCCAGAGGGATCCTGTCAGGTTTTATACTGACCGAAACCGGATACAAGCCTGCCTCCGCTCCTACGCCGCGAGTCCAGATCGAAAAAAAACACGTAATAAAAAATATCAAGGGGTACGAGAAAAAACTTTTTTTTATCGGTATCATGATAAGCGATCAATCGATTTCAGGCGGGATTCTTTCCCGGCCTTTTTCAGTGGATAACACCCTGCATACTATAGCACCCTTTTCTGGTTTTATCAGGAGACGCTCATCCCTTGTCACTTGATCGGCCCTCTTTACAAGTTCCCCTCCGGAAATTCGATAAACCAGGCTATAGCCCCTGGAAAGGACTGCAAGAGGACTCACTGCGTTCAGTTTTCCGGACAATGTGGCAAGGGATTGGCACTTCATATCAACAGAGACCGATCCTGCCCGTATTAAACGCCTCGACAAAGAGCGCGATTCGACCTTGGCCAGGTCAAGGTGTCTTTCCGGTCCCTGCGCCATGAGCCTTTCACGCAGGTTTTGGTATCCATGCAACCAGCACCAAACCTTTTCTTGCATAACCCTTAATAACCTAGCATTAAGATCGTCCTGATGAAGTCTCTGCTCTACAAATTTTTTTCTGGGATCTTTTAGTCTATGCCGAAGTATTTGAACCGCCTGCTGATTGATTTTTAATTTGTTATAAGTTGAAAGGGCAATTCTTCTGGTTAGTACTTTGACCTTATCCGCCAGCTCTTCTCTGCAGGGAAAAATGAGCTGTGCCGCCGCAGTAGGTGTGGCGGCCCTATGATCTGCTACAAAGTCTGAAATGGTGAAATCTACCTCATGCCCAACTGCCGATACAACAGGTACGGTGCAATCGAATATCTCTCTGGCCAGGGTCTCATCGTTGAAGGCCCAGAGATCCTCAAGTGAACCGCCTCCTCTAGTAAGCAGTATAACGTCGCCTTTTTCAGCAATATGTCGAACAACTTTCAGAGAATCAATTATCTCTGCAGAAGCGCCCTCTCCCTGAACACTTGCCGGACAGAGCCAGATGTTTGCCCCCGGGTAGCGTTTTTTGGCATTTCGAATGAAATCATGGATTGCTGCGCCAGTAGGGGATGTAATAACAAAAACCCTTTTGGGAAGTAGTGGAAGCGGCAGCTTGTGCCCGGAATTAAAAAGGCCCTCTTTTTTCAAACGTGCCATTAGCTGCTCAAAGGCCAGTTGCAAGGCCCCCTCTCCCTTTGGCTCAACGATTTCCAGCAGCAACTGTAGATCGCCTCTGCCGGCATAGATATTAAGCCTTCCGAAGCAGATCACGTATTGGCCATTCTCCAGATAAAAAGGGAGGCGGGCTGCCTGTGACTTGAATAATACGGCCTTGATCTGGGAACGATTATCCTTCAAAGTGAAATAGCAATGTCCCGATGAGGGTTTGCGAAGATTTGTTATCTCTCCCTCCACCCAGAGGATATCAAAATTGAGATCCAACCTGTCCTGGATCTTGGCTAAAAGATCCGAGATCTGCCATATATGTCTGGCGGGAGAAGGAATAACCCGGTCAATATCTGGGGGAATTATCCCTTCCAGTGCAGAAGGAGGAAACAAGTTTTTTATGGAATTTTCCGACATGATAATTAGGAAGTATAGGTGGACCGGAATAAGGACGCAAGGCCTATCCCATGCTGTGTGCCAAAGCACTTATAATATTCATAGAGTACTTGTTCCATATTTTTTACAGTATAATAATAATATGGGCTTGCCCAAAATCACTTCCTGTTCTAACTTCTAAAAAAGCTTTATAAGTATCTCATAATTTAAGGAGAAAAAAGCAATGAATCACAATTTCAAGTTCAAGGATACGGATCATAACGCCGAAAAAGGCACGGACCATAAAGATCCGAATGATTCCACGTCCGGCGAGTCGAAAAGGCCTGATTCAGCGCCACTTCTTAATGTCAATTTTTTTACTTTTATATTCTCTCTTAATACGTCAGCCCTTGTACATCTGGGTGAAATTCCGGAGTCCGTCTCAGGTGAGATAAGAAAGGATCTCATTCTTGCTCAACATACTATAGATACATTGGCCATGCTCCGGGAAAAGACGATGGGCAATCTTGCTGAAGATGAAAAAGGGTTTTTGGACCACATACTTTTCGATCTGCGAATGAGATATATTAAGGCTATATACTGATCCTCGCAAGTAATTAAGGCACAAGCAATAAGTAAACTTCACATGAGCTCTTTAAGCCTTTTGGCGCCTGCCAAAATAAATCTGTTTCTGATTATCAAAGGACATTGTTCGAATGGATATCACCTTATTTTTACAATGTTTCAAAAGATTTCCCTCTGGGACGAGATCGAGCTTTCTGCAAGTCAGGGGACAAAAAGGGATATCTGTTTAGAATGTAAAGAAAGTAAGTTGATTTCAGGCTCAGGCAACCTGGCATATCAGGCAGCCAAACTATTTCTGGAAAAGGCCGGCCTGAATCTTCGAATCAAAATCATTTTGAAAAAAAGGATTCCCATAGGTGGGGGGCTGGGAGGAGGAAGTAGTGATGCGGCATCCGTGTTAAAAGGACTTAATGAGTTGGCCGGCTTTCCTTTTAATGAAGCATCTTTACATTCTCTTGGCTGCAGCCTCGGAGCGGATGTGCCGTTTTTCCTTCTTGAGGCGCCGGCCGCGCTGGGAAGAGGAATAGGCACCGAACTCGAGGTCGTTAATGTACCTCACGGATGGTATGTGCTGGTCTTTCCGGATTTTAGCATAAATACTCGATGGGCCTATGAGAATTACGTATTGACAGGGCAGGACCAGGGCACTATTTTTGACGCCGAAGAGGTCATTAAAGCCGCTATGTGGCAAAATGATCTAGAGCAAGTGATTTCAGCCAGATATCCCGAAATAGACCGGATCAAGGAAGAGCTTATGGCACTTGGAGCCAATGCGGCTTTGTTGTCAGGGAGCGGATCGACGGTCTTCGGGTCCTTTCTGTCTCAGGAAGCAGCCCGTCGGGCAGCCTCTAGCCTTGAGATCAATAATGGTCTTCAGACCTCATTGGTAGAGAGTTTATAGTTGAACAAGGGCTGTTGGGGTGTCGTCAAGTGGCAAGACACGGGTTTTTGGAGCCCGCATTCGGAGGTTCGAATCCTCCCACCCCAGCCACTTTGCAGTTAAAATGTTAATATAAATGTTATGAATTATAATCTTATTGAGCTTTAAATGCCTAAATTTAGCCAAGGTGCCTAAATTCATATCGGACTTTCAGCGT
Source organism: uncultured Thermodesulfobacteriaceae bacterium (assembly GCA_964585405.1). Lineage (GTDB taxonomy): Bacteria > Desulfobacterota > Dissulfuribacteria > Dissulfuribacterales > UBA3076 > UBA3076. The sequence continues at coordinate 18,976 of CAZPDU010000221.1, forward strand.
GGCCGTTTCAGGCAGATAAAAATAGATGAGCCAGGCCGCACTTGGACCTTATTTTAGTGGATCATCTCCAATTTCGTTGAAAGAAATAAGGGAAAAATGCTATGAATTCAAATAAAATGGACATCTGGTATCTCCGAGGATATAAGTTTGTCGACC
>CAZPDU010000222.1:0-16107 GCA_964585405.1 uncultured Thermodesulfobacteriaceae bacterium
AATTCCTTGAAGATCTTGGGTTGAAGACAACGGTATATATCCCCCACCGGGAGAAAGAGGGCTACGGCCTCAACGCGGAGGCGTTAAAAAATCTCGCATCCAGAGGCTGCAGGCTTCTTATTACAGTTGATTGCGGTATCTCGGACAATGAAGCAGTCGCTCTGGCAGGTGAGCTTGGGATGGATGTCATTATTACCGACCACCATGAACCTCCTGATTCCCTTCCCGCTGCGTCTGCAATATTGGATCCCAAGCGTCCTGACTGCACCTTTGCCTTTAAAGAACTTGCCGGCGTAGGTGTTGCCTTCAATCTTGTCAGGGCCTTAAGACACCGACTTCACGAACTCGGTCATTGGAACGGCGGCCAGATACCCAACCTCAAGCAATATCTGGATTTTGTGGCCCTAGGGACTGTGGCGGATGTGGTTCCGTTACTGGGGGACAACCGCATACTGGTTCGGGCGGGGCTTGAAGTGCTTGATGTATGTGACAGACCGGGGATCAGGGCACTAAAGGCATTATGTTCTCTGGATTCCGGTATTACTTCCAGAGATATCGCCTTCCGCATCGCCCCAAGAATAAATGCCGCCGGGCGTATGGCTCACGCGGACAAAGCCTTTAGGCTGCTCATTACAAAAGACGATTCAAAGGCAAAGCAGCTCGCCGGTGAATTACATTTGCTCAATCAGAAGCGCCAGACCGAAGAAAATAAAATACTGAATCAGGCATTGGACAAAATACGGTTACTTGAAAGGCAGACCGCCTATGTCCTGTCAAGCCCTGAATGGAAAAGAGGTATTATAGGCATAGTGGCATCCAGACTGGTAGAGCAATTGCACAGGCCGGTAATCCTTCTTGCCATGGACGGGGACGAGGCCCATGGTTCGGGCCGCAGTCCTGAAGGAATCAATCTTTACGAGTCTCTTTGTGCCTGTTCCGATTACCTCAGTTCCTTTGGCGGTCACATGGGAGCTGCCGGCATAAGTCTGCCCTCTGATTCAGTACAGGTATTCTGCAGTGCATTTCAAGAGGTCGTGGCCTCGACTCTGGAGCAAATCGATCTTCGCCCCAGACTTATGGTTGACTGTACGGTCTGTATCGAGGAACTCATTGATCCTGATTTTCACCGATTCTATGAGCATCTCGAGCCCTTTGGCGCAGGCTACTCCGCCCCCATGTTTGCAGTCAGGAATTTCACGGTAAGCAGGTCAACAGTAGTCGGTAATGGCCATCTGAAACTCTCTCTCACAGCTCGAACCAATGTAAAAAATGAGTACATGAGAGGAAAGATCGATCTGGTGGGATGGGGACACGGAGATAAGATAGGTCTTCCATGGGAGGAGCTTGAGCTCGCCTGCATACCATATATAAATGTATGGCAGGGACGTAAGCAACTCGAGCTGAGGCTGAAAGATATTCGATATAGATAGCTTATGCACCTTAATTCTCTAACACTTTTCGGCTTTAAATCTTTTCCTGCCCGCACAAAACTGTCATTTACCAGAGGTGTTATCGGTATTGTCGGGCCCAATGGGTGCGGTAAGTCGAATATTGTTGACGCCATCAGGTGGGTATTGGGAGAACAGAGTCCCAGCATGCTCAGGGCCAAGAGAATGGATGACATACTTTATCACGGAAATAACGATAGGCAGGCAGATCTGGCTGAAGTCCATTTGGTGGTGGAAAATACCGGTTCTTTTGTCCCGCCGGGATATGAAAATACTCCTGAGATCGAAATAATGCGTCGTATCTATAGATCAGGGGACACCGAATATCGTATTAACGGCAAAAGTTGCAGACTGAAGGACATCCACTATCTCTTTATGGATACGGGAGTTGGTACCAGAACATACTCCATTTTCGATCAGGGTCAGGTTAGTACCTTCATTGAAATGGTACCGGCTGACCGCCGTCTTTTGATCGAGGAAGTGGCCGGAATATCCAGGTTCAGAGTCAAGCGCGGCGAGGCTGAACGCCGCATGGCTCAGACAAAACAAAACCTCGAGAGGCTCGATGACCTCTTGAACGAGATAAAGCGTCAACGCAACTCTCTCTCCAGACAGGCAAAAAAAACAGGGCATTACCTGAAACTGAGGAAAGAACAGGAGCAGCTGGATCAGGCACTCCTTTCCCATGTCTGGTTCTTTGAACTGGAGAAAAGAATGGATCTGGAAAAGCAGAGAGAGGGTCTCTCTGCTGATCTGTCCGGTGAACAGGCAGGGCTTTCTAAAAATATATCCGATCGGGAAAGGTTCGAACTGGAAGCCCTCGAGGCAGAAAAGGCCTTGGCTGCGATTCGTAAGGGCCTAACTGATGCGGAAGGAAGCCTTCAGGGACTCAGGGAAAATGCAGCACAACTGGAAAAGTCCCTGATCAGGGAAGATAACAGGCTGCAATCTGTTGATAAGGCCCTGGTAGAACTTGAAAAAAAGGCAATGCTGATTGAACGCGGCAGAGAAGGACTTCAGAGAGATATCAAGGCACTTAAGGCGGAAAAGTCGTCATACCTGACTGAGATATCAGATCGGGAAAAATGGATAGAAGAATCTAAGGCAGCCAGAGACCAGGTGAGGGAATCGCTGGAGGCGGTTAAGGTGCGGCTCGTTGATGCAGCAGCCAGGCACGCCCGCCTGGACAGTAAACGCAATGGATTGAAAGATCAGAAAAACAGACTCGGGCACCGTCTGGATCAAAGACGGCATGAGCTGCAGGGCATATCAGATCATATAGAGACTCTTCAGATAGATCTTAAAAGGCACTCAGAGAAGGCGAAGGAGACCGGAAATCAGTTGGATTCTCTGTCTAATGAGGTAAAGGACATTGAAAGCGTTGTTACTGATTTGAAAGACCGCCTTTCAGCCATCACAGAAAAAAGGCATAAAGCGCACACTGATCTGGCAGCATGCAGAACCAGACTTAATGCGCTCAAGACTATTGATGCCTCTGGAGAAGGCTTTAGCGCAGCCACTAACAAGTTGCTTAACTCCGATGTCCCCACATTGGGCGTGCTTGCTGATTTTCTGGAAATAGAGCCCGGATGGGAACATGTATTAGAGATAGCCCTTGGGCAGGGAATTCAGGCCCTGGTAGTACCTGACGCCGAGGCATTTGATAAGGCCCTGTCGTTTCTTAAGGATAATCCTGTGGGAAGAGCAAGTCTTATTGTACCGGACAAGGACCTCTATAAGTTAGAAGGAGAGACGAATGATACCCTTCTGAAGTTTGTCAGTGTGAGACCTCCTGTCGACAGGGTAGTGGCCCATATGCTGATCAACTGGAAAGTGACGCCGGACCTGAAGACCGCTTTCAGTGCAATCAAAACCTGCAATAAAGCATTTTTTTATATCACCGCGGAAGCGGAGATCCTGACTCCATGGGGTGAACTGGTTTTTGGCGAAAAAGACAAGGCAACTTCAGGGATACTTGCAAGAAAGGCTGAGATCTCAGAATTAATTGTAAGTGAAAATAGACTTCATAAATCTTATATGGAGATACGTAGTAAGGAAGAGGAAATAGGCAATGAACTCTCAGAATCAGAGGCTAGACTCAAGGAAATCAACAAAAAAAAGGGGCTGATTTTTGGAAGCTGGGCAGATCACAAACAGAAATCAGACAGCCTGCTCATGGAGATCGAGACTCAAAAAGATAGGTCACAGCGCATGGATCTGGAGATAGAAGATGCCGAGGGGGAAATGCTTGATATAGAGGTGTCTCTTGAAGGTCTGGAGGAAGCTGTTGAGGTCGCTGTTTCGGCCAGGATTGAAGCCGAAGGGCAGATAAAGGGCCGTGAGGATGCGCTTAAACAGCAGGAACAGGTGCTTTCCCGCAGGAGAAAGGCCCTTGAGGAATATAGAATAAAAATGGCCCGTGTTCAGACTAAACTTCAGGAAAGAGAACAGGAGCTTAAAAGGCTTGCCGACAGAAATGAACAGATAGAGAGGGACCGGAAAACAATGGTCCTGGAAAAACAGGGTCTGGCGGTTCAGCGAGAGAACAGGGCAAAGTCTCTAAAAGATTTGCGCCTGAAGATTGAGGCAGAGCAAAACAGAATACAGATCGAAAAAAGAAGACAGGAAGAGATCGAAAATCAATATGGTCACACCCGGCAGAATGTTGCCGGATTGCAAGGCAGGATTAGCAAGTGCCGGACCAGTATCAGGGCTCTTGAAGAAAAGATTCATCAAAACGAGCTTGCCCTTTCCGAAGTGGAACAGGGCATTTTGTATTTGAAAAAGACCGCAGAGGATCGATACCGGGCTGACATAGAAAAATTCTGTGATAAATGGCGCATTTCTCCATTTGATTCCGATAAAGCAAAAGAGCGGATTGTGAATATAACCCGTAAAATAGATAGTCTCGGATCTGTGAATCTAGCAGCTGTTGAAGAGTACAGGGAGCTGCAGGACAGGTGCAATTACCTTAATTCCCAAAGAGACGATCTCATCAGATCAATCGAGGACCTTGAGCAGGCGATAGGCAGGATCAAGCGTACCTGCAGGAATCGGTTTAAAGAGACCCTGGACTCAGTAAATGATAGTCTTTCCCGTGTCTTTCCTTTACTGTTTGAAGGAGGGACCGCCAAACTGAACTTGACATCGAATGATGATATACTGGATTCCGGAATAGACTACTTGATACAGCTTCCGGGAAAGAGAATCCAGTATCTGAACCTGCTTTCAGGGGGTGAGAAGGCATTGGCTGCAATGGCACTTATTCTTGCCATATATTTCATAAAGCCCGGTCCTTTCTGCCTGCTGGACGAAGTAGATGCAGCGCTTGATGAAGCCAATACCGTACGATTTAACCAATTCATAAAAAAGATATCAGAAAATTCCCAGGTAGTTATGGTCACTCATAACCATAAGGTAATGGAGGTCGCTGACGTTCTTTACGGAGTTACTATGGAGGATAAGGGAATATCAAGATTGGTTTCGGTAGACATGGTTGAGAGTCCTAGTATATGATAAAGGAGTAATTGTACTTTATCACTCTTTAACAAGGGGGAGAAACTAATGACTAAAAAGGAAAACACACAAATCACAAATGTAGCAGCCAGAGAGATCTTGGATAGCCGTGGCAATCCCGCTGTGGAAGTTGAGGTAAGCCTGGCGTGCGGGGTCATTTCCAGATCAGGGGTGCCGTCAGGGGCATCCACCGGGTCCCGTGAAGCCCTGGAAATGCGTGACGGCGACACCGAGCGTTTTGGTGGTAAAGGCGTTCTCAAGGCAGTGAATATGGTCAACAGGGTGATAAACGACACACTTAAAGGACGGGATGCTCTTTGTCAGGCACTGATTGATAAAGTACTTATCGACCTTGACGGCACACCAAACAAGTCCAATCTCGGGGCTAATGCCATACTGGGTGCATCCCTGGCCGTGTCCAGATCAGCAGCTATGGCCCTGGGGCTTCCTCTTTATCAGTATCTGGGCGGTGCCTGTCCCGGGCGTCTGCCTGTGCCCATGCTCAATATTATGAATGGAGGGGCCCATGCCCGTTGGCAGGGCTCTGATTTTCAGGAATTCATGATATGCCCTTATGGTGCAGGCAGCTTCAAAGAGGCACTCCGCTGGGCAAGTGAAATATACCACGCGTTACGCTCAGTTTTGATGGAAACAGGGCGCCACGTAGGCATCGGTGATGAGGGTGGCTTTGCCCCTGATGTCTCCTCTAACGAAGAACCCCTTGAACTCATTGTAAAAGGTATTGAGAAGGCCGGTCTCAGACCGGGCACAGATGTGGGCATTGCCATGGACCCTGCCTCAAGCGAGTTCTTTAAGGATGGCCGATATAACCTGCGCACAGAAAATCGGGCGTGCTTTTCAAAGGATATGGTGGACTACTATGAAAAGCTCGTCAATACATATCCCATCTGCCTTCTGGAAGACGGCCTGGCCGAGGATGACTGGGATGGCTGGCGGATTCTGAACCAGCGTCTGGGTGGAATAATCGAGCTAGTGGGGGATGATCTTTTTGTCACAAACGTGGAATACATAGCCAGGGGTATTCGCGAAAACTCTGCCAATTCCTCCCTCATCAAACTCAACCAGATCGGCACTCTGACTGAGACTATTGAAGCAGTGAGGATGTGTCAGCGCGCGGGTTGGGGTGCATGTGTCTCACACCGCAGCGGAGAGACTGTAGACAGCTTTATTGCCGACATGACCGTGGCTCTGGATACCGGGCACATCAAAACCGGCGCACCTGCTCGTGGTGAGAGGGTTGAAAAGTATAACCAGTTGATGCGCATCGAGGAAGACCTCAGCAACTCCGCCCGATATGCAGGCAAAGACGCCTTTGTACGGCCTGTACGTTTCTGAGTCTTTCCAGAAAATAGGGAATCAAATAACACCATGTCTGACAAAAGACCTGTATGTCTTATAATAATGGACGGATGGGGCATCGCGCCAGCTGATGAAAAGAATGCCCTGGCAAAGGCCTATACGCCAAATTTTGATAGATATTCCGGCATGTTCCCAAATGCCACTCTAAGAGCAGATGGTCTTAATGTCGGACTGCCTGAAGGCAATCAGGGCAATTCGGAAGTCGGCCATCTTAATATCGGCGCCGGCAGAATAATTAAACAGATGCTTGTACGCATTAATGATGATATTGAAGATGGAAGCTTTTACGAAAATGAGGTCCTCAAGGGCGCTATTGAACATTGCAGAAGAAACGGCTCAAAACTTCACCTTATAGGCCTCATACAGGACCAGGGTGTACATGCCGTCACCCGTCACTGTAACGCCCTGCTCATGCTGTGCCGCATGATGGATTTTGATGATGTCTATGTCCACGTTTTTTCAGATGGACGCGATACTCCGCCCAGGTCCGCAACAAAATATATAGAAGATCTGGAAGCCGGAATAAAAAAGGCAGGCAGGGGGAAGATCGGCAGCGTTATCGGAAGATACTATGCCATGGACCGCGATACGAACTGGGACAGGATCAAAATCGCGTATGACGGACTCACCGAACCGAAAGGCATTGTCTGCAGGAATTGGAGAGAGGCCATTGAGAATGCTTATGATGCCGGAGAGGGCGATGAGTTTATAAGACCTAGAATAATTCAGGGATTTCAGGGAATTAAAGACAGCGACGCAGTGATCAATTTCAACTTCAGGCTTGACCGAGCAAGAGAGATCACCCATGCCTTTACCGATACAAATTTCAAGGAATTTAAGAGGAATAAGCTGAATATAAAATATGTAGGTTTTACAGATTACTACGATAACGGTGAGTTTGAAACAGCATTTCCTCCGGTGAGGCATAATAATATTCTCGGAGAGGTATTAAGCAATAACGGTCTCAAGCAACTGAGATGTGCGGAGACAGAAAAATACGCGCATGTGACGTTCTTTTTTAACGACTCCGATGAGACCCCCTTTGATGGTGAAGACAGGATACTTGTCCACTCTCCCAAGGTAGCAACTTATGATCTGCAGCCTGAAATGAGTGCCTATAAGGTAAGAGACAAGCTCCTGGAGGCAATTGCCAGTGACAAGTACGATGTAATTATATGCAATTTTGCCAACTGCGATATGGTGGGCCATACAGGTGTTTTTGACGCAGTCGTCAAGGCAGGGGAGACTGTGGATGAGTGTGTCGGTGAGGTCACTGATGCCGTCCTTGCAAAAGAGGGGGCGGTTATCATAACTGCAGACCACGGAAACGGTGAATGCATGTTTCTGGATGACGGTTCTCCCATGACGGCCCATACAACAAACCCGGTCCCTGTTATTGTATGCGGTATGGGTGATGTTGACCTGATAAAGGATGGCAGGCTTTGTGATCTTGCGCCCACTCTGCTTAAGATACTGGGTATTGAACAGCCTGCGGAGATGACCGGCCGGCCGCTTTTTTAAAACAAAAACCTTGTTTTTTAAAAAAATTTTTCTACTCTTGACACCCACAATCTCTCAATGATAGCTGTCTCATCGACTTTAAGCCTCAAGAGGAGCAGAGGGGTCCAAACCGTATAATTTGTTTTCTGTCCCCTAATTTAAAGAAGCAGGTGCTTCCCGCCCGCGGCAGGATTTTCTCTCTGCACCTCTCATATATCGAGGAAATCAAAAAAATCAAATGGCAGCGAGTTTGTCTTTTATAATTGTTATGGGCCTTTTGGCGGATTACGCCTTGAGGAGGTTTAAGCTGCCCGGTCTGGTTGGAATGCTCATAGTGGGTGTCCTTTGCGGGCCGTATGTGCTAAATCTGATAGCACCTGAAATGATGATGGTTTCAGGCGACTTTCGAAAAATCGCCCTTATTGTCATCCTACTCCGCGCGGGATTTGAACTCCATCGTGACACGCTAAATCGTGTAGGCCGGGCAGCGCTCATTATGAGCTGCATTCCCGCTATTTTTGAAATTATCGGGATCATGCTTGTCGCTCCCGAATTGCTTCAAATCAGCTATCTGGACGCAGCTATTCTGGGCACGATTTTAGGGGCGGTATCCCCGGCTGTAGTTGTTCCTCTGATGATTGATTTTATGGACCGTGGCAGGGGCAATGAAAAAGGTATCCCCACACTAGTGCTTGCCGCCTCTTCAGTAGATGATGTATTTGTCATCGTACTTTTCACCATCTTTATCGGTATATATGGAGGAGGGGATATAAACATTTGGGCCAAGCTGGGTGAGATCCCGGTCTCTATAGCCCTTGGTATAATTGTGGGAGTAGTATCAGGATATTTACTCTTTCGGCTTTTTACCAGGTACGACTGGCGTCCTCCAAAAAAGACCCTGGTTGTTCTGGGCGTGGCTATCATGCTTACCTGGCTGGAAGAAGAATGTAAGAGATGGGTACCCATTGCCAGCCTTTTGGGCGTCATGGCCATTGGTTTCATCATACTGGAAAAGTCAGAGGCGATCGCACACATCATCTCTCAGAAACTCAAAAAGCTTTGGGTTTTTGCCGAGCTGCTCCTCTTTGTTCTTGTGGGCGCACAGGTCAATGTTCATGTAGCCTGGAAGGCGGGGATAGCCGGTACTCTGGTCATCCTGGTAGGCCTGATTTTTCGAAGCGTTGGAACGTACCTGTCACTTATCAGCACACCACTTAATTGGAAGGAAAGGCTTTTTTGCGTTATTGCCTATATTCCCAAGGCTACGGTTCAGGCCGCCATAGGCGCCGTGCCACTGGCTGCCGGAGTGGCTTCCGGAGAGGTAATTCTGGCTGTTGCCGTACTCTCAATTCTTGTGACGGCACCACTTGGCGCTATCGGGATCAAGGTCTTCGGAGAAAGGATTCTGGACCATGGAGAACGTTCTGCCTACAGGTTCAAAGATCTTCGGGAAAAGCAGGAACTTCCCCATGTGGGAGAGCGAATACGAAGTAAACAGTTTGGCACGATCTGGAAAATTATTGAAGAAAAAGAAATGTGGATAGAAAAACCTGCATTATCAGGCTCCTCAGCGCCGGGGATAAATCTCATACCCGCTATCCAACTGCGATACTGGAGTGAAGACAGCAGTCCCGGACCTGGCAGGGGCAAAACCATATCCTGCCGATACAGCCAGATAGATCCACTTTTTCATGATCACTGGGAGGTGCTCTATGACTGGTAAAACGTATGGCAACGAACGAAATTCTCAAAGCCGAAGTCATAGCAGACCGATTCGGTGCCCGGTGAGATGAACGATAAAGCACTTGTTTATCATGGCCCAGCATGGTAATCCAGTAACCCTAATACAGGACATTAAAAACCTATTAAAAAATGTCTGAAAAAACTACCTTACAAAAAGGCCAGTGGACCAAACACGATATATTACACGTTATAGTCATGGTGCTGGCAACTCTATTTTTTTCGGGTAAAGCGGGTACTACGGCTGAAATCCTGAGACAGCTGCTTGTCAGCTTTCTCTATGGTTTTGGCATTGTCTATCTCTTTATCGGACTTACAAAGAAGATGTTCAAGTATAATCCCACTCGTTTACAGATAATCAAATGGGCTACCAGCCTCGCGGCCCTTGTTGCGGTATCTCAGTTTCTGCAGGAGGTTTACCAGACCTATCTTGAGGCCCTCAAAGGCTAGGCGCTTTTACAAGGACGTGCGGATCTGATTCTGCTGATAACTGGAATTTCAACGCTTTCTGTTTAATGTCCATGCTTGACTAATAATATATTAATAGTTTATCGTAGCAACTAATTGTAATTTTTAAAGTTCCGGATTTTTTCTTAAGAGAATGGTATGCGAGGATATAGTCGCAACAATTCAGTTCATCTAAAAAATGGCGAACGCTCCAGATACCGTCTTTACTTGATCGCTGGTATCATTTGCGGACTTGTATTTTTATGGGATATGGTAGGGCCTTTTGGGCTATGGAAGCTTCACAGGATGAAGCAGGAACACAAGCGTATTTCTCTGGCGGTCCTGGAGATTGACAGGAAAAATGCGGCCCTTGAAGAGCAGATCAAGAGGCTCGAAGATGATCCTGAATATCAGGAGTACGTGGTACGCAGGGAGTTGGGATGGGTTCGGGACAATGAAATTCTATACAGCTTTTTGAATAAAGAATTTTAAAATATTTAATTGATGATCCGTGTACATACCTTTTTGAAATATGCCAAGACCCACCTTCAGGAGGCAGATTCTGCATTAAGGATGGATCACCCTGAAATTGCCATAGGCCGTTGCTCAGATATGGCCATAGCCTTGATCAAGGCTATGGCTGCCGCCCTTCCCAGAATAAAAAAAGATTTTTTGGAAATGGACAACAATGCCTTATATAAAGCCATTTCCGATCTCACGCATACACCTGAAGAGGCTAGACAAATCAGCCAATCCATTTGGGAACTGCGGGAAACCGGGAAATCAAATAACAGACTTCCATCGAGGGCTGAGGTCAAGGCGGTCTTTTCCAAAGCAGAAGAAACTTTTAAACTAGTTCACGACCTCTGTGTCGGCTGAAATATTAATAGGACGATTCCGCTGAAGAACCCATCTGCAGTGCTGCCTCGGTTTTTTTACTGCTGATTATACGTTTAGTATTTCTATTTCTTGGGAAAATTCGCTGCTCGTATCATGGGGCCTTTGATTCGAAATCATGTTTCAGGTTTATTGAATACAGTCATAAGATAACTGAATCAATCCACAATCAAATGAATATCCTTCCTTCAGACCGTGAGCTTTATTTTCCTCACGCTTTGAGGGTCGAGGCCTCTGCCGGTTCAGGCAAGACATCTCTTCTATCCTGCAGGTTTGTTCAATTTCTGCTTTCTGAAAAGATTCCAAGGGGCAGTCTCAAAAATCTACTTGCCATAACCTTTACCAACGAAGCCACCGTGGAGATGCGTCAACGCATACTGAAGCTTTTAAAGCAAGCGGCCTTTGAAGAAAAGGAAGCTATGGAAATCCTTTCTCCTTTAATTGATTTATCACAGGGAAAGATAAAGGAACGCGCATTAAGACAAACAGATGAGATTCTGGAAAGATATGACGAATGGCAGGTAAGGACCATTGACAGCTTCATATACCGTCTGATCCAGGCGGCTCCCCAGGAACTCGGGCTGTCACAGCAAGACGAAATCGAGACACACGAGGCGCCACTGAGATCGGCCGCGCTTGATCGTGTCTTACTCTGTTCAGCACGAGATCAAGTGTTATGGGGACTGCTGCGAGACCTGGTACATCATTATCTTCTTTTTCAGGCACGTGGTTCCTGGTGGCCGAGGACAGAGCTTCTTCATGTATTGGAGTCGCTCAATGAAAAAGAAACAACCTACGGTCTACCGTTTGAGATATCAAAAAGGCGCAAGGGCTCCACCGCACTGGCGGCGGAACTATCCAGGTCAGCCCGAAATTTTCTGGATAACGCAGACGCCCATGGTTTAAAGCTGAAATCACACAGCCGCAAATCACTGTCCCGGGTAGCCAGCCGAGATCTCCCCAAGGCACTATCTTCAAAATCATGGGAAATAGAAGAAGTAAAAGATCTGTGCCTTAAGGGAGCAAGTATTCCTGAAGGTACTTCTTCCGAATGGAAGACACTAAAGACCCTTGCCGGAAAATATGCTGAGGCCAGGGCACTTGAGGTATCAGGGCCTTACTTGAAGCTGCTAATTCCGTGGAGAGATCAGCTTTCAGACCTCAAGTCCAGATCGAGACGTATTTTTTTCAATGATATTAATGGGTTTGCAAAAAGGCTACTGAACGAGTTCGTCTTGCCGGAAGTAATTTTTCGTCTTGGAGATCAGCTTTATCACTTCCTGCTGGATGAGTTCCAAGACACCAGTATCCTTCAATGGGAGACCCTTTTCCCTTTGATTGATAATGCCATATCACAAGGAGGGTCTCTTTTCTGCGTAGGAGACAGAAAACAATTGCTTTACAGGTGGAGAGGGAGCGATCTGGAAGTATTTCAGAATGGTCCCGAGTCCTTCGCCTCTCTTGGAGATACCGGTCCTCTGGATTTTGTCCTTCCGTATAACTGGAGGAGCAGGGAAGTCCTCCTCAAGTTTGTGGCACGTGTATTTGATAGAGAAAATCTTGAACGCTGGACTAAAGAAGAGCCTGTCGTATCGGATGTTCTGGACCCCTGCTATGTAGGCAACATGTTCTCAGGGGCCGCACAGCGGCTTCCACCTGCCCATGCATTAAGTCACAAGGGAGGCTTGGTAAAGGTCGAGGTCCTCGGCCAGAAAGGACGCTCAGAGGAGATAAAAGAGGAATCAAAAGCAGGTCTGGTCAAGTTATTAAAGGAAGATATACTTCTTCGACACATTCCCAGTGATATACTTATTCTTGTCAGAGACAATAAAGACGTACAGGATTTCAGCCACACCCTCATCTCAGAAGGTGTTCCGGTATTTTCCCACAGGCAGCTTGACATAAGAGAGGATCCGATAGTTAAAGAGATTCTCGAGATCCTGCGCTTTTTGGAAATGCCTGTTGATGAACAGGCATTAGCGTCTGTAATCACTGGCGATATTATAAAAGCCGCCTGGGAGGCGGAGACTGTAGGAATCAGCGCCTGGAAATGGCTTGAGGATCAGAGATTAAAAAACAAAGGCCAGCTAAAGAAATATCTTCATAAGAGGCTCCAAGAGGATTTCCCCGATCTCTGGTTAAAGACCCTGAGCGACGCGTTCAATTCCGTAGGCTTTCTGCCCCCTTATGACCTTGTATCCATGCTTATTCGCCGATTAGATCTAATCCGTGGTTTCCCGGACCATTTTGTTGCATTAAGTCACCTCTTGGAGCTTCTATATGCCAATGAACCTGAATATGGCGGCGATCTGAGGGGATTCATCCAGTGGATAGAGACCGGACCGGATGAACTCTTCGGTATAAGGACTCCCCAGGAGATAGATGCTGTAAGAATCATGACCATACATAAGGCCAAGGGACTGGAGGCCAAGGTAGTGATATTACCGCTTACAACTCTCGGGATAAAGGCAGACAACCGGATATATTCAATGGATGACGGGGTTCTCAAGATATGGCATACCAGTCGAGAACTCAGAAATGTATCCAAAAGGCTTTTGGATATATATAAAGAGGACTGCGGCAAGACATGGCTGGATGAGTTAAACGTCCTCTATGTCTCCCTGACAAGGGCAAAGGACGAATTATATGTATTTGTTCCACAACACGCCGGGGGCAGACAGAAAAATAGGTTTCTGCCACTGGTGGAACCGTTTTTAAATGGGGATCTTATGGCCAAGTGGGGGGCGCCCGAGAGAATTATGCCACCGGCAGAGCGGGCAATAGGCCAAAAGATAGGTCTCAGGGAACAAGTGGTGGCTTTTGACCCGTGTGCAAAGACACGAAAAAGCAGGGTAAAAAAACTTGATAAAGGCTGCAACTGGTCCAAATATTTAGTCAGGAGGCCCACAGATTTAAAGGTTTTGTTGTCTCCAACAAGGCGCAGGGCAACGGGTCTGGGAGACTTTATACACAGGCTTCTCGCAAGAATGGATGGCCCGCTCGATTGCCAATCCAATCCCGATGAAGTGTTTGCGCTGCTGCAAAAGATCTTTTGGTCTGTCCCCAAGAGTCCTTATATTGATATAGATAAAGAGATAGATCTTGATGCCATAGCTCGAACTATCTGCCATCCCACAGCAAGGCCGCTTTTCTGGACGGATACAGGAGATCAGACCTGGGTGGAAAAAGAAGTGGCTGACAGATCAGGTGAAATTTTCAGGCCTGACAGGCTGGTTAGGGGTAAAAATACTCTATGGATAGGCGAGTATAAGACAGGTGGCAGTATCAGAGTGGAGGACAAAAGACAGGTATCCCGATATTTGGATTTATTCTCTCAACTTTACCCGGACTGCGAGACAAGGGGTTTGATTCTTTATCTTGACAAGGAGGAGGTAGAAAGGATTTAGTACCTTTTAGCAAGGTTAAGGAAGGATTGGCATTGGAAAATAAGATCGATTTGGAAAAAGAACTCCTTTTTTTAGGTTTGCTTGATAAAGCTAGAGAGATTCATGCTGAATTAGGTGATAAAGCAGCCCTCTCTTATATAAAGTGCGGGTATCGTCTCTTGAGCAAGGTTTATCACCCGGATTTGAATCCCAAAAATATAGAGCGAGCGAAAATCACTCAACAGAGACTTAACAGGGTTAATAGTATCATAAGCCGAATGAAAGACGAAGAGATCATTGAACTGATCAAAAAAGATGCCAAAAAATCATGCAAAAGAAAAAAGAAAATATTAATCGTGGAAGATGAATTCGGTCTGCAGGAGATATTCAGGGATATCTTTCTTATGGAAGGTTATGATGTCAGGATTGCTGTAGATGGAATTAAAGGTTATAAATTTTATAATCAATTTGAACCGGATCTACTCTTTACCGATGTCGTAATGCCGAGAATGAACGGATTAGACCTTGTAAGGAAGATTAGAAAAATAAATCCCCAAATCAAAGTAATATATATAAGTGGTTTCTTTGGAATCGATAGACTAAAACGGGAACTCGATGAAGATATCCTGAGATATGGATATCCTACCCTTTCAAAGCCATTTAAGACGAGTGAAATGTTGGATTTGGTCAAGAACTATTTAGGGGGTCACTGAATTGGAGGTGTTACAGCTTTTCTCGACCAGAACAGGGGCAATCCAGTTTAATCATAACCAGGAGAAACCTCTGTACAGCCCGCTAGAAGTCAGTAAAAATGACCTTTCTGGAATGAAGAGGCGGGGAATGGAATTCAAATACAGAAACTGCCCCTTGTGTACCTTCTTCGTAATTTTGCAATAGTCAACTACTATTCATCCCACATTCTCTATAGTCTGGCATGGTAAACTGTTGGACATCAGGCGTTAATTCTAATTAAAATAATGTTTCGATTTTTTGAAACCAACTCCTCATTACGAAAGCTCATCTCTCAACTTTGGCATAAGATAATATGACCACCCGAAACACGCCAAAAGCATGAAAGCCAAGTTTCCAATTTCTAATTTCCAATTCCAGCATTCACATGTCTCACTGCCACTAGATTCTTCACTGATAGGCTGGCTGGCTGCCGATATACTGGCCCAGTATCCCGAAGAACGGGATCTGTCTCAAATAGCAGTTGTGTTTCCGGGCAGGCGTCCGGCCCTATATCTGCGAAGAGAGCTTGGAAGGCTTATTGGTGCTCCTTTTCATCCGCCACAAATCTTCGACATAGATAGCTTCATGGCCTATATAGCTTGTAAATCCAATGATGCAGGCGTGAGGAGAGACGCCAGTCAGGTAGAATTGCTGCACCTTGTCTACACCACTGCAATAGGTATGTCAGAAGATGCAGAATATTTGTCACTACCTGAAAAAACATCCAGTTTTGAGGGTTTTTTTTTCTGGGGTCTGAAATTCCTCGATCTTTTTGATGAACTGGGGACCGAACTGGTCCCTCCGGAACGGATTAAACAGGTGGTGCCGGCAGCTCTGGCCAATGCGGGCATTACTGAAGAGACAAGAGGGTTCTGGCCTATTTTGCCCGAATTTTATAACAAATGGCTGGATTCACTGGCCGATCATTCCCTTTGGTCCAGAGGTGAAAAGTATCGTATCGCATCAGAGCATATAGATGCCATGGCGTGGCCCTTTTCACAGATATATCTCGCGGGTTTCGCAGCACTCAACCGGGCTGAAGAAAAGGTCTTTTCCGCCCT
>CAZPDU010000223.1:0-8965 GCA_964585405.1 uncultured Thermodesulfobacteriaceae bacterium
GAATGCCATTACCAGGATGGTAATGAATACGCAGCTAACAGAATGGAATTGATTCAATATTTACTGGATCTTTCCGGCATCGGGCGGAATCGTCTGCAACTTCGTTGGGTCAGTGCGGCTGAAGGCCAACTTTTTGCCAAATATGTAACCGAGGTAAGCGACATCACGCAAAAGCTGGGTCCTTTTGATGCGGATAAATTCGAGCTTCCCCTAGCTGCTGTTGAACAAACTCTTAATTCAGCCAGGATCAGATGGCTTTTGGGATTGATAAAAAAGGTCACTGAACAGGGAAATGTTTATAAAGAAAAGTTGAAAAAAGAGGATTTCAAGAAAATGCTTCATCAGGCCGCTGAAGAGGAATATCAAAAGGCTTTAATAATGAAGGTCCTTGAAGAAAGACCCCTGTCTGTGAAGGAAATGGCGAAAAAGACAGGCTTGGCCGTATATACAGTCTCTGTGCGCCTAAATGAACTGGAAAGATGCAATCAGGCAGGACTAAATAAATATAGCGGTAATACCCCTTTATTCATGAGTATGTAACGATATAGAGGAACAGGAATGGCTAAGGATCTAGAGATAAAAAACATGGGAAGCGTAATGGTCGTAGGGGCTGGCATTGCCGGAATGCAGGCGGCTCTTGATCTTGCGACTGCAGGATATTACGTACACCTGGTTGACAAGTCACCGACTATTGGGGGTATGATGGCGCAGTTGGATAAGACCTTTCCAACTAACGACTGTGCCATGTGAATTATCTCTCCCAAACTGGTCGAGGTCGGCCGGCATCTTAATATAAATATCATTCCCAACGCAGAGGTTGAAACCTTTGATGGTGAAGCGGGACATTTTAAGGCCACGCTCATTAATCATC
Organism: uncultured Thermodesulfobacteriaceae bacterium; assembly: GCA_964585405.1. Lineage (GTDB taxonomy): Bacteria > Desulfobacterota > Dissulfuribacteria > Dissulfuribacterales > UBA3076 > UBA3076. The sequence continues at coordinate 872 of CAZPDU010000223.1, forward strand.
CGCGATATATTGACCCTGATATATGTACGGGTTGCGGGCAATGCAGCCAGGTCTGTCCTGTACATTGTGTAAATGAATTCGACTGTGGTCTGGATATCCGAGCCGCCACGTCCATCAAATATGCCCAAGCGGTCCCTCTGGCATATTCAATAGATAGGGAACAGTGTATCGGATGCGGTCTCTGTGAAAAGGTCTGTCTTGCCGGCGCAATTAATTATGATGATTTGCCGAAAAGGACGGAACTCGAAATAGGGGCTGTGATTCTTGCAGTAGGAAACGAACTGTTCGATCCTAAGGTCCAGGAAGTGTTTGCTTATGGAAAGTCTCCCAATGTGATCACCAGCATGGAGTTCGAGCGTATTTTGAGCGCATCCGGGCCGTATATGGGCCATCTGATGAGGCCCTATGACCGCGAGGAGCCAAAAAAAATAGCGTGGCTTCAATGTGTGGGCTCCCGTGATACTCATGAACGCAGCAATGCATACTGCTCAGGTGTCTGTTGCATGTATGCGATAAAGGAAGCGGTTATTGCCAAAGAGCATGCACACGGAGATCTGGAACCGACTATCTTTTATATGGACATACGGACCTACGGTAAGGATTTTGAGGAATATTATAACCGAGCTCGTAATGAGCACGGTGTGAGGTTTATCCGTTCGCGGGTTCATACTGTAAACCCGGTAGAAGACGGAAACCTTGAGATAACATATATTGACGATAATGGAGAGCTGAAGAGCGAAATCTTTGACCTTGTGGTGCTTTCTGTGGGCTTCCAGGTAGGGAAAGAAAGTATCAAGCTTGCAGAACGTCTTGGGATTGAACTGAATAAATACAACTTCGCCAAAACAGACAGCTTTACACCAGTGGCGACTACAAGGGAAGGTATCTTTGTATGCGGGGCAATCCAGGGCCCCAAAGATATCCCCCAGTCTGTGATGGAGGCATCCGCAGCCGCAGCAGCGTCGAGTGTATTTTTGAGCGAAAGCCGGTGGACGCAGACTCGAATAAAAGAGATGCCGCCTGAGGCTAACGTGATCGGACAGCCCCCACGCATCGGAGTCTTTGTGTGTCAGTGTGGTATAAACATCGCAGGCGTAGTCAACGTGCCCGAGGTACGGGAATACGCCAAGACTCTTCCATATGTCACATATGCTGAAGACAATATGTATACCTGTTCCCAGGATACCCAGGTCAAGATGGCAGAAGTTATCAAGGAGCAGGGTATAAACCGGGTTGTAGTTGCCGCCTGTACACCAAAGACCCATGAACCTCTTTTTCAGGAAACCCTGATGAATGCCGGACTGAACAAATATCTATTTGAGATGGCCAATATTCGAAATCAGGACTCATGGGTGCATAGTAAAGACCCTGCAGCCGCTACGGAAAAGGCAAAAGATCTCGTGCGAATGGCCGTAACAAAGGCAGCCCTGCTGGAACCCCTTCCGGACACGGAGCTAGGCCTAGAACCCGTCACCCTCGTTGTTGGTGGAGGGGTTGCCGGCATGGTATGTGCAAAAAATTTGGCAGACCAAGGTTATGAAGTTCATCTTGTTGAACGCTCAGAGGAGTTAGGGGGTCAAGCCAGATCACTGAACAAGACATGGAAGGGCGAAGACATCCAGACCTACGTGAAAGACCTGGCAGACAAGATAGAAAAAAATCCATTGGTTCATGTGCACCGATCCACCGAGCTTACAAATGTGGAAGGTTTTGTGGGCAACTTCTGCTCCACCTTAAAAAACGGTGACAAAGAAGTCACGCTAAAACACGGAGTGGCAGTAGTCGCTACCGGTGGTCATGAATACAAGCCCTCTGAATATCTCTATGGTGAAGATTCTCGTGTACTAACGCATCTGGAGATGGATGCAAAATTTATTCAGGATGATCCGTCCCTTAAAGATATTCGGTCAGCAGTCTTTATCCAGTGTGTTGGATCTCGTGAGCCTGATCGTCCTTATTGCAGCCGTGTGTGCTGCACCCATACCATGGAAAGCGCACTGGAACTCAAGCGCCAAAATCCGGATGTTAATGTTTATGTTTTATATCGAGACATAAGGACTTACGGTGAACGGGAAGATCTCTTCAGAGAGGCAAGGGAAAAAGGAGTTATATTCTTCCGGTATGGCCTTCAGTCTAAACCAAAGGTCAGTTCGAAAAAGGATGCCCTGAATATAGAAATTAAAGATCATATATTGAACAGGGCTGTTATACTACAGGCTGATCTCCTTGTGCTTGCAACGGCGATTTTGCCGTCTGAAGCAGGACAAATGGCCAAATTATTCAAGCTTCCTGTAAACGATGACGGATTTTTCATTGAGGCCCATGCCAAGCTGAGACCGGTAGACTTTGCCACTGATGGAATCTTTCTCTGCGGACTGGCTCACTATCCAAAATCCATTGACGAGAGCATTGCACAGGCTCTGGCAGCCGCATCTCGGGCATCCGGGCTCATTGCAACAGGTAAAGTGTTTGCGACCGGCACCGTAGCCCGGATCAATCCCATGTTTTGCAGTGGATGTGGAGTATGCGTCTCTATATGCCCTTACTCAGCTCCATCTATTATGGGAGAAGGACGATTTGCAGGTAAGGCCGATATTAACTCGGTGCTGTGCAAAGGTTGCGGTTTATGTGTGGCATCCTGCCGCTCAGGCGCAATAGACCTCAAGGGATTTGCCCAAGATCAGATCATGGCCATGATTGATGAGGTATAGGAAAAGGTTCAGAGGTTCAGAGGTTCAGAGGTTCTGGGTTCAGAGGTTCAAGGGTTATGGAGAAGGCATGAGAATAAAACAAGGGGAGTATATGTCATACCCCCTAAATTTGAGGATATTGAGGCATGGCAGTTGGCTCGTGAGCTGACTTGCAAGTTCAAGGTACGAGTTTAGTAAAGGTTAACAAAAGAAAAGCAACCCTGAACGGTGAACCCTGAACCTTTGAACGTATTATAGAATGGAGAATTATATGAACGAATGGGAGCCAAAAATTACGACCTTTCTTTGTAACTGGTGCAGTTACGGAGCCGCAGATCTGGCAGGCGTAAGCCGATTTCAGTATCCGTCTAATTTCCGGATAATACGTGTGCCTTGTTCCGGCCGGGTAAGTCCAAAGTTTATATTGGCTGCGTTCCGTCATGGGTCAGATGGGGTATGGGTATCCGGGTGACAGCCTGGAGACTGCCATTACCTGGAAGGTAATTACTACGCAAGAAGGAAATTTGCTTTAATAAAAGGGCTTTTGGAACATATAGGGATTGAACCCGGCAGGCTGCATTTTTCATGGATATCATCTGCAGAGGCCACCAAGTTTGTGGAAGTGGCGCAGGAGGTGGCAAAGGAAGTAAAGGCCCTTGGGCCTGCACAACACTTTATCAAAAAAAGGGCCGAGGTGGCATAGTGCTGGAGTATGTCGAGAAGATCAGGGAGGCTGCCAGAAAACTGTTTAAGGATGGCAAAGTGGATGTATTCATTGGTTATAAGAAGGGGAGCATCCCAATGATGAATCAGCCGGTCCTTATTAACAGTGCCGATCAAGCAGAACTCCTCTATTGGGATAGAAACTGCGGGTTAAACCTGTGCAACTATTTGACCAAGCGGACAGACCGGATTGGAATTGTCGCCAATGGATGTAATTCCAGAAATATTGTTACACATATCACGGAAAATCAGATCAGACGCGATCAACTCTATATTGTCGGTATACCCTGTAAAGGCATGATTGATCATCGAGCCGTGCAAAGGGCGGTAAAACAACAAGAGATTCTGGCAGTTGAAGAACACTCAGAAACCTTTACAGTAAAAGGTAAGGATTTTGAAGAAACCTTTAATATAAAAGATTACCTCCGGTCTAACTGTTTGGTCTGCACACATCGTAATCCCGTAATATTTGATGAGATTATCTCTCAGCCGGTAGAGGAACAGACAGGAATTGATGCATACAAGGATGTCAGACAGATCGAGGGCATGGATCCGGAGAATAAATGGGATTTCTTTACCAGAATGATAGACAAATGCATCCGCTGTTATGCCTGCAGAGACGCCTGTCCCCTGTGTTATTGCCCCACATGTTTTGTGGATGAATCAAAACCTCAATGGGTAGGCAAAGGCATTGATCCTGTTGACACTATGACGTTCCATATCCTGAGGGCCTATCACTGTGCCGGCAGATGTACAGATTGTGGTGCGTGTGAAAGGGTCTGTCCAATGAGTATCCCTGTGAGGCAGTTTACAAAGAAGCTCAACAAGGATGCTCAAGAATTCTTTTCCTGGGAAGCCGGGCTAAGTCTGGATCAGCGTCCTCTTCTAGATGTATTCAGGCCTGATGATTACAACGATTTCATAAGGTAGCACCTCATGACAAAAAAGATTTATACCAAAAAAGAGTGGATAGAGACATTAGCAGGTCTAAAATCCTCTTATAATATATTTGTTCCAGTCAGGGACGGAGACTTTCATACCTTTGAGGCGATGGACGATAAGAAAAATCCTGACTTTAACTTTAAAAATACACGTCTTTCTCCTAAATCATTGGTTTTCCCCCAGTCAGAGCATCTCTTTGAATATACCTTGGATGAAAATGACCCGGACGCAAATATCATAAAGCAGTCGGAAAAGGACTACTTTCCCCAGGCCATCGTTGGGATAAGGCCTTGTGATGCTCACGCCTTTCAGATAGTCAGGCCTAATTTTGACAATCCTGAATATCAAGATCCTTGGTGGATACAACGTTATGAATCAACCACTTTTGTAGGACTTGGGTGCAATGACCCCGATTCGACCTGTTTCTGTACCTCCGTAGGCGGCGGCCCATTTAGCGAAAAAGGCCTCGATGCGCTACTATACGATCTGGGAGACAAATTTCTTGTAAAGGCCCTGACAGATAAAGGCGAGACCTTCCTGAGCCTGGCAAAAGGAGGAAAAGAGGCGGACGAGGCCGCACTGAAGGCAAGTGAAGAACTGGCAGCCAGTGCTTTAGATAAAATAAGAAACAAGGTTTCTACTGATAAATTAAAGGACAAGGTTCAGACCGAGCTTTTTGATGCCCCATTCTGGGACGAAGTGGCCTTTGCATGCATTAATTGCGGCACGTGCACATATCTGTGTCCCACCTGCTGGTGTTTTGATATCCAGGATGAGGTATTTAAAAAACAGGGGGACCGTATCCGGAACTGGGATTCCTGTATGTTTCCCCTCTTTACATTGCATGGCTCAGGCCATAATCCAAGGGCCAGAAAGGTACAGCGTGTGCGCCAGAGATTTATGCATAAACTGAAATACTATGTGGACAAGTATAACAATGGAGTTCAGTGCTCAGGATGCGGCAGATGTGTAAGAAACTGTCCTGTGAATATTGATATCAGGCAGGTATGCGAATTGATGAACGGCTTTTCACATAAGAATTAATACTATGGAGAGACCCTTGAAAAACCCGTATCTACCCTATCCGGTTCGTATAGATAAGATCATCACAGAAACTGAAGACAGGAATCTCAAGACATTCAGGTTTGTGTTCCAGAAACCTGAGGATGAACACAAGTTCTCTTACATACCCGGTCAGTTTGCAGAATTATCTGTAGCCGGAAAAGGAGAGAGCCCTATTGGTATTGCGTCTTCACCAACAGAGAAAGGACATGTTACTTTCACCATCAACAAGGTAGGGCTGGTTACTACGCACCTTCACAACATGAAAGAAGGTGATGTCATGGGTATACGTGGGCCTCTTGGTAACTGTTATCCATGGAAAGAGATGGAAGGAAAGAATATTGTCATTATAGGCGGTGGTTTCGCCTTTACCACCTTGAGATCCAGTATTGTCTATATGTTGCATCCGGAAAACCGTGACAGATTCAAGGATATCTCCGTGGTATATGGCGCGAGAAATCCAGGAATGCTTCTTTACAAGGATGAGTTGGCACAGTGGGAACAAAGAGATGACATCAACATGCATATAACTGTAGACGGGACGGATGATCCGGATTGGAAATATAATGTAGGTTTTGTACCCACCATCACAGAGCAGAAGATTACCAACGCGGACAATGCCATTGCAATTGTATGCGGTCCGCCCATCATGATTAAATTCACACAGCCTATGCTTGAAAAAGTGGGATTCTCTCCTGAGAGGATCATTCTCTCACTGGAAATGCGCATGAAGTGCGGTATCGGCATGTGCGGCCGCTGCAATATCGGACACAAGTTTGTGTGTAAAGACGGCCCTGTCTTTTCCCTGGCACAGCTTAAGAATATGCCCCCTGAATATTAGGGATCGACAGGGAATCAGCGGCATGTTTTATCGTTTCCCCAACGTCAAAAAAACGACTCCTTAAGACCAAAATAGATATGGTCTTCAATGATGCCTGACGCCTATTACTCGTCATGTTTATGGCCTCATACTTGATCGCCGTCTCTTTGCCATTTCCTTCCAAGGTAGTCGTCGCCAATATAAACAATTGATTAAAAACAGGACACTTTACTATGACCAACCCCAGATCCCTCAGTCGGCGTGATAGACAAAAGTCCGGTTGGTCAAAGATGTCCCCCAGTTTCTCCTAGGCAATGTTGACAATAGGCACACTTTTGGTCTACCATAATGTAAAATGAGTGAATTTGACTGGAATGATGAGAAAAATCTGTTTCTGGAAAAGACCAGAGGTATTGGTTTCGAGGATGTGGTGTTTCACATTCATAATGGTGATGTACTGGACGTTATCAGACACCCCGACAAGAACCGGTACCCTGATCAGAACATCATTATTCTCAATATAGAGGGTTACGTTTATTTGGTGCCCTATGTGAAGAAGAAAGGAACTCGATTTCTGAAGACAATAATTCCCAGTAGAAAAGCAACAAGGGAGTATTTGGCATGAATACTAATAGAATGAAACTTGACGAGAAAGAACTTCAAATTCTGCGTGATTTTGAACGTGGAGAATTTGAAAGCATCCGTAATTTTAGAGAAGAAAAACAAAAACTGGAGGAGGCGGCTCGCAAGACCCTTCAGAAAGACAGACGCATCAATATAAGAATCTCATCCCGCGATTTGGAAAGGATACAGAAAAGAGCCGCCAAAGAAGGTATCCCCTATCAGACCCTGATTTCAAGTACGTTGCACAAGCTCGTCAGTGGGAAATTGAAAGAAGTGGCCTAAATGCTCATGACGAAGGGATTGTCACCCCTGCACATAGAATTTATTTTGTCTGTGATAGATAATACACCGATAAATTCAACCGATCGTGTGTATCTCCGTGGAAAAGGCTTTAAGTTCATTCAGAACCAGCTCCTAGCTTTTATTTAAAGTCCACTTAGTATAGGACGTTCCCCAATTTCTCCCGGCAGTTGAAACGTCCCACTTTCACGACGAGCAAACTTCATGAAATTTGCACGTTCATCGAATATGCGGATGTCTTCGGTTGGCACAGAAGGATAACGGGCGTATGGGACTGACAGATCAGGCCTTTGGATCCCCCTCTGTTATATCCCAAAAGAACATCGCTAAATATGACCTTACAGTTGGTCGGCCCTCAGAATCTACGTCAAGAGCATATATACCGTGCTCATCGCCGTACTCCGCCTTTAGCTGGCGTGCCCGAGTATCCCTTTGCGGTTCATCTGTAAAAGGTCCCTGAAGATCAGGAGAGACGTCACCCCACACAACCAGCACATAGTACCCGGTATTCTTTTCTGGCATAAACACCTCTTTTACAAAAAATTCCTGTCGTCAATTCATATGCCGTATTGGTCAACGGCGTCAGAATTTTTTTCTCGATGATCACTTCCGATGGCCCCACCTTTAACGCCTTGGCTAATTCAAAGTTGGTGCGAAGAGACGGGCTTTTATGTCCCCGTTCAAGCAGACTTATGTATGTGCGGTGATACCCGCTGACGAACCCAAGTTCTTCTTGAGAGAGGCCACGGTCTCGGCGAAGTTGCTGGAGAACCTGGCCAAACGACTTGGCAATAGGCTTGTCTTTCGAGCCTTTTGAAGTGCTTTTCTTCATCGAACATCATATGTGTTCGAATGCAGACTATAAATCTACAGACTATAGTATGAAGTCCCAGTTCGAATATTTTCTTATTATTATAAACTTCTTGTAAAACT
>CAZPDU010000224.1:0-4648 GCA_964585405.1 uncultured Thermodesulfobacteriaceae bacterium
CCGGGGCAGAACTTGCATTAAAGGGGGGGATTTTTCCCGCCTATAAAGGTAGCATTTACGATAATCAGAATACTCCTCTAATGAGAAACGCCACTACCACTACTATCGCACCAACTGGAACCATAAGTATTATTGCAGGGGCATCAAGCGGCATTGAGCCTCTATTCGCAATCAGCTATATTCGTCGCGTGCTTGATGGTACAGAGCTTTTAGAGACACACCCTCTGTTTGTCAGGGCAATGAAAGACGCGGGTCTATATTCTGAGGCATTGATGGAAAAGATAGCACAAACCGGATCCATCCAAGATATAGATGAGGTGCCGAAAGACCTGAAAAAAATATTCGTCACCTCCCTGGACGTCTCACCAGAGGACCACATAGCCATTCAGGCCGCATTCCAGAAAGATATTGATAATGCGGTATCTAAAACAATAAACTTTCCCGAAGGTGTGACCAGGGAATCTATTCGGAATGCATATCTCCTGGCCTGGGAAAAGGGTCTTAAAGGAATAACAATCTATCGTAGCGGCAGCAGGCCGACGCAGGTCTTAAGTCTGAGCAAAGAGAAAAAAGGGATAGATATATCAGGAAAGAGCGTTCCGAAGAATACAGACGGCAAGATCGCCCCAAGGCCCAGACCGCCTAAAACTCACGGAATTACTGAGAGGGTACGGACAGGGTGTGGAAATCTCTATGTAACCGTTAACTGGGATGATAAAGATATATGTGAGGTGTTTGCCCAAATGGGCAAGACCGGTGGGTGTGCCGCCTGTCAGATTGAGGCTGAAAGTAGATTGATTTCCCTTGCACTCCGATCCGGTATCAGGGTCCAGTCCATTGTAAGCCAGCTCGCTGGCATACGTTGCCCTTCTCCCATCTGGCATGAAGGAGGGCAGATTCTTTCCTGTCCCGACGCCATTGCCAAAGTACTGGCATCCGCCAGCGGGATTAATATAGAAAAAGGAGGGCCCGTTATTATGAACTGTCCTGAGTGCGGGGCGGTGCTTGAGCCGGAAGGCGGCTGCTTCCTGTGCCGGTCCTGCGGATTTTCAAAATGCGATTAATAAAAAGGATCTCTTCATCAGATGCTCAGGGTATAAACTTCATAGTCTATATCAAAAAATCCGTTTTCAGTCAGATATTTATTACAGTACTGCTTATCCTTTAATTTAATCTGAAAGGCTGTCTTAACTAATTCATAAAATCAGAAAGGGAAATATGGACCCAGACAAATTGAAATTGGTAACGTTTTCCCCTTTTAGTCACCATCCAAAACATCCCGGACAATAGTGGCCAGACCGTTAATTGAAAAGGGTTTGTTGATAAAATGCACGCCTTTATCCAGCATTCCGTGGTGAGCTATAATATCTGCCGTATAACCCGACATAAAAAGGCACTTTATATCGGGATAAAGAGATGACAGATTTTTTGCCAAGTCCCGGCCGTTCATCTCTGGCATAACCACGTCGGTAATAAGCAGATGGATATCGCTGGCGTGCTCTCTGGCCAGACTGATTGCTTTGCCAGGGGTGGCGGCAGCCAGAACTGCATAGCCTTGAAGTTTTAGCATCATTGCAGTCATTCTTAGAATTGCAGGTTCGTCTTCCACCAGCAGTATGGTCTCGCTACCGCTTGCTGACAGCTTTAATGTATCTTTTTCTGACCTCAAAGTGCTCTTGTGCGCATATCGTGGCAGGTATATTTTGACAGCTGTACCGTGGCCCAGCTCGCTGTAGACATTGATGAACCCATTGTTTTGTTTAACAATCCCATATACGGTAGCCAAGCCTAGCCCCGTCCCTTTGCCGGGCTCTTTTGTAGTAAAAAACGGTTCAAACAGTTTTCTCTGAGTCTCTTTTCCCATACCGCAACCGTCATCACTCACGGCCAGCAATACATATTCGCCCGGGATAGACCCAGGATGTTTTATACAGTGGACTTCATCAAACACCATATTGGCCGTCTCAATGGTTACCCTGCCCCCTGCCCCAATCGCGTCGCGGGCATTAATGCAAAGGTTGGCCAAAATCTGATCGATCTGGGAGGGATCCACATTAACTCGCCAGAGCCCTTGCCCTGGCAACCAGACCAGTTCAATGTCTTCACCGATCAGACGGTGTAACATTTTCATGATATTATTTACACCATGATTCAAATCGAAAATTTGCGGCTCGATGGTCTGCTTGCGGGCAAAAGCCAACAGCTGTCTTGTCAGATCGGCAGATCGTTGAGAAGCTTGCTTGATCTCCATCAGGTCTGCCTGGAGTACCTGGTTTTCACCCACATTTTGTAATGCCATTTCTGCGTGTCCCAAGATCACTCCCAGCATATTATTAAAGTCATGCGCTACTCCGCCTGCCAAGCGACCCACCGATTCCATCTTTTGGGCCTGGTTCAACTGGGCCTGTAACTTTTGCTGCTCTGCTTCGGCCTGTTTTTGCTCTGTGATATCGGGGAAAACCACAATGCCTGCAATGATTCGGCCCCTTTCATCCCGAAGTGGTGCTGCGCTGGCCATAATCCAACGATCACCTTCTTTCCTGCGAACGATAATTTCTGCATTCTTGGTTATTTTACCATACCGTATAGCCTGAGTAAGCGGAAGGTCATCAACACTATAGGGCGTACCGTCCGGGTAAAAAGTCTGCCAAAAGTCCCGATGATCATCGAGGACTATGCTCCTTATATCTTCAGGCTGCTTGAAAAGGAGCCCTGTGGCCCCTTGGTTGAAATGCGTGATTTTCCCGTCTGGCGCCTCGGCAATAAGCACAGGAAAAGGCATTTGCGCGATGGCGAATTCAAGTAATCGCAACACATGCGATTCCTCTTCCCGAGCCTTTTTCTCTTCGGTAATATCAGTTCCTGTGCAGATCACAAATTCAATCTTACCCTTTTCATCCAGTTTGGGGGTCCTTGTAATTTTTATAAGCCGACGCTCTCCATTAGCATTGGGAATCCACTCTTCGCTGTAAACCGGTTGGCCTGTTTCAAATACTTCCATGTTGCCAGCCCTGTAAAACTCAGCTAAATCCTGTGGCATGAACTCTTCCAGCCTTTTATGGGCAATATCTTTGGGATGGCGACCCAGAAAATCAGCATGAGCTAGATTAACTCGTCTGTAGGTTTCGGGATTGGACAAATACCAGACCTGGGTATCCAGGCCATCCAAAAGCAGACGCTGTTCTCTTGATTTTTCTTTCAGGTCCTCAAAGGCCTTCCACCGATCAAGGGCGGCGGCGACACCGTCGGCAATTGTTCGCAGTATACAAATGTCGTTTTTCTGCCAATATCGAGCCACCGTGCAGTCATCAAAGCCTATAAAGCCCCACAGCCTGTCATCATTAAAAATCGGCACAATCAGAATGGAGAGAATATCCTGAGCCTCGAGAATTTTACGCTCCGGCTCGGTCATCTCTGCAACCACTCTGGCAAAAGGCATGCCGGCCTTAAGACAGGACAGCAAGGATGGCGCAACAGGTTCATAAGCCAGTTGCTGAAGATTAGCATTGTCGATCTGGGGAATGATGCCTTTGGCACAGGATTCACAAAGCTGGGTCATGCATGGACCGGTAACAGGATTGTATTCATGCATAAAGATATAAGCACGATCTGACTGAACAGCGTCCCGTACCAATTGCAAAACCCGTTGAAGTCTCTCCAGCAGATCGCCCGATTTGGCCAGGCATTGTATACACTCCGCAGCGCATCTCTCATAAATGAGTCGTCGTCTGAGAGCGGTTTCACTCTTGCGCAATTCTTGTGTTCGCGCTTCCAGCAGGTCTTCTACTCCCAGAAGCGCCCTTTCCCGTCGTGCCCTAGTACAAAGTTCCAAAAGATATTGCGGCTCGAACGGTTTGCGCAAATAGGCGGCTGCCCCTTTGCGCATCCAGGCCAAAGCCAATTCAGGGCTGGGGTCCTCAGTCATCATGATGCATATGACGTCGGGACGAATTTTTTTAAACTGCATCAATAGCTTATCCCCTTTGCCATCGGACAAATGATAGTCGATCAACGTCATATCAAATGGTTTCTGTTCAAATAAATCTATGGCAGAATTCAGGGTCACAGCGATTTCGGCATAATATCCATCTTGCTCGAAAGTTTTCTTAAACAAATCAGCCAGGTTACGGCTGTCCTCGACAATCAAAATGCGTAACTGAAACCTTGGCCGCTCACCGGCCAGCAGAGACCTTACCAAGGAAATAAAACGTTCTCCCTCTACCGGCGAAGACAAAAAGGCATTGGCTCCCAAAACCGCGTTAACACGGCTGACTTCGCTGCCGGCAAAGGTGGCTGAAACCACCAGTATAGGCACTTCGTTGAATCCAGGGTACTCAGATGAACGCAGCAGCCGGCAAAAGCGCCAGCCATCGACGCCTGGCATATACAGATCCGTGACAATCAGGTCGGGTGGAGTACTCTCGTCCATTGCTGAAAGGGCCACTTCGGCGCTCTCATAAGCCAGGGCCTCGATGCCCTCCTTACGCAACAGCCTTGTAAGGATATTGAGCTGAGTGACGTCGTCATTGACCACTACGGCAGTAGGAATAATTTTTTGTGTCTGGTGCTGTAACATCAGTAAAACTCTTTTATAATTAATTCCCTCAACCCGTCATTTCCCTGAAGGCCTTTTCAGTGACTTACAAAA
>CAZPDU010000225.1:0-2211 GCA_964585405.1 uncultured Thermodesulfobacteriaceae bacterium
TAATAGGATTGACTTGCTTAACAAAGGCTATGGCCAAGATTTAAAGTATTATGATTTAGATATTTATGAAATTGCTAATTTGCTGTTTGATGTTGATAATTGTAAAATCTTTGGAGAAGTATTTAAAATAAATAAAGAATTCAAGATCCTTGATGAACTTTTAGATATATTAAAAGTTGATTACGTGGATGCAGAATACTCTCCATTTGTTTCACCTGGCGTTATGAGTAATTCACCTGACCGTTTCGATGGATATCATTCTTACAATAATGATGTAAGAGCGATTATAGATACAGGCAGATATAAAGATAATTTAAAAAGGTATACCCAAGATAGAAGAGTTTATGAGATGTGGTCTGGTGGAAATTGGAAAATGGCTGATAGACTTTATGCAACTTTTGTAAAGAATGGGGTTAGCCCCCCTATGTGTTAATATAGATGTCGCCTCAAGTAGAGAGGCAGAATATGAAGTATTCAAGAGCAATTAGACTGAGTGTATTGGCTAAAATCCTCCCCCCGAATAATCAGAGTATCCGAAGTGTCAGTCGTGAGCACGGTATCAGCGAGCAGACGATAAGGAATTGGAAAGCGGAGAGCATAAGCGGTAAATTATCTGATGACAGTGCAGAGAAGAGCCCTGCATATTACAGCAGTTCAGAGAAGTACGGGCTGTTGATGGAATCGGCGAAGCTGTCCGAAGAGTCCCTGGGGACCTTTCTTCGAGAGCGAGGTCTTCATAGTGAACATTTAACGCTTTGGAATCAGGAATTACGGGAGATGGTTAAGAACAAAAGCATCCAGCGCGACACCGAGGTCAAAGCCTATAAAAAGCGCATTCGTGAATTGGAGAAGGAGCTGGCAAGAAAAGAGAAGGCCTTGGCCGAGGCGGCAGCTTTGCTCATCTTAAAAAAAAAGCTCGAGGCACTTGGGGAGGTCCGAGAGGACGATTAATCCCCAGGGACGATCGTCGGGAACTGATGATCCTGATCGAAGAGGCCCATCAGTCAGGTGCCAGATATTGGAAAGCCTGCGAGGTAGCCGGTATCCATGTCCGCACCTTGCAGCGATGGAAAGATCAAGGGATAGATGATAAACGCAAAGGGTCAGCAAAGCGCGTGGTAAGGAAATCGACAGAGTTGGAAAGACAGGAGATTGTGGATGTGTGCGTCTCTGCCCGCTATCGGGATCTGAGCCCGCATCAGATCGTTCCCCTCTTATTGAATGCAGGCATCTATCTGGCCTCTGTCAGCACCTTTTACCGGGTTCTCAAAGCAGAGAATCTGCTGCATCATAGGGAGAACAGCCGTATCAGCAGAAAACAATCCAAGCCGCCCCAGCGGCTGGCAACAGCATCAAATCAGGTCTGGACCTGGGATATTACCTGGCTGTCCCAGGCCGTAAAAGGCCTGTATTATTATGCGTATGTCATCATGGATATCTATGATAAATCCATTATCGGCTGGGCCATACATGATCGTGAGGATGAACAGTATGCCAAAGAGCTCTTTGAATCGGTGACCCTCGGTAGACAGATCCGGTTCAAATATCTTCATTCAGATAATGGAGGCCCTATGAAAGGGCAGAGTTTATTATCCTTCCTGACAGACCTTAAGGTGAATCTATCCTTCTCAAGACCTCGGGTCAGTAATGATAATCCCTTCAGTGAATCCCTGTTCAGAACTGTCAAGTACCATCGTTCGTATCCACGACTGTTTAAGAGTCTCAAAGAGGCTCGGATCTGGATGGCAGACTTTGTGAACTGGTACAACAGCTGTCATCTGCACTCATCCATCGGGTATGTGACACCCCATCAACTGAGATACGGTGAATCAGAGGAAATCTTTACCAGAAGAAATGAAACAATGGAGCAGGCAAAAGCGGATCATCCGGAACGCTGGGGATCTCGTGAACAAAAAATATGGGCGGCACCGGAAATAGTGACATTAAATCCGGAAAAAAAGGCATTATAATAACTATCAAATCAGGCGACAACTTTGTTGACATTCACCGGGATGTCTGTCTTTTTGCAAAATTCAAATTTCAAACGCTTTTTCATATCTACGTTTGAAATTTGTTGGCATATCAAACGTTTTCTGTTATAATCATTTGTTTTAAAATCTTCTGATTTTTTATTGAGGAAATTTTCAATTTCAACAAACTCACCGTTCTTGTCAGTCACGCCATTTTCACTAATCATATTTCCTCGTAAAA
>CAZPDU010000226.1:0-11585 GCA_964585405.1 uncultured Thermodesulfobacteriaceae bacterium
GACTATCCTATTGAAATCATTGGATTTTTTGGTGACCATTCGGGCATCATAAATTGATTTCGGATTTACCTCCTCAAAAAAGTGGGAAACTTCAGTTAAGAGATCATTACAGTCATTTAAGCGCCAGGGACTCGATATCGGAAATACGGTGTTCAGGCCGTTCCTTGATCTGCGTTATAAAGGACAGAGCTTTTATCTCACCATTCCTTATGACAAAAAGGCTGACATGCATGAAAGATTTTACCAAGCCTTTGATAGGCGTTACGGATACACTATGGGAATTGGTCATGCTTTAGAAGTTGTAAACGTGAGGCTTTCAGCCGTTGTGCCAAGAGAGGAAATTCCCTGGCCGGCAGTTAAAAACGTATCCCCCTCATCGCCGGCTACTCAGAGAACCGTTTTGCTATCCTCCGGGTCTGCGTCAGTACCTGTTTATCGGAGAGAAGGTCTTTGGCGATCTTTTTGTGCCAAAGGTCCGATATTGATCGAAGATGACGGATGTACATTGTTTGTGCCATCTGAATGTGAGTTATCTGTGGAGCTTAGTGGTTGCCTTAGGGTAACTGTGGAGTGAAAAAAGCGTGGCCATCCTTGATCCGGTAACACTTGAAGTCTTCAAGCACCTGATTCTCGCCATTCCAGAAGAGATGGGAGCGAATCTCAGGCGGACGGCATTTTCTACGAATATAAAGGAGCGTCTGGACGAAAGCTGTGCCCTGTTTGACGCCCGAGGCCGTCTTATTGCTCAGGCTGAACACATACCTGTACACCTCGGGGCCATGCCGTCGGCTGTTAGTGCCGTTATGGCTGACTTTCCTGAACTGCGTCCGGGGGATCAGGTCATTGTAAACGATCCTTATAGGGGTGGATCTCATCTGCCGGATATCACCTTTATTGCACCTTTTTTCTGGAAGGACAAGCTTAAGGGGTATGCGGTTAATCGCGCGCATCATGCCGATGTGGGAGGGGACACACCCGGATCTATGCCTGGATCGAGTACTAGCCTTTTCGAAGAAGGTGTTGTCATACCCCCTGTGCTTTTTTTGAAAAGAGGTGTCTTGCAGGAGAGTGTGCTAACAATTTTTAAGAAAAAGACCAGAAATCCTGAGGAACGTATGGGAGATTTGAATGCCCAGGTGGGAGCAAACCGGCTGGGCATATCAAGGTGCGTTGATTTCATTAGCCGCTATGGGGAAGAGGCCTTTGGCGAATTTGTAGAGGCCATTATTGGCTATGCCAGATCCAGGGTGATCACACATCTTGGTGACCTGCCTGACGGAGAGGCAGAAGCGTATGACTATCTGGATGGAGAAGACCATCCGATTCCCATACGTGTAAAAATCAGAATTCAGGGTGCGAGCTTTGAGACGGATTTTACAGGCACGGCCTCCCAGAGCAGGGGAAATGCCAATACACCTCTTAGCGTAACCAAGTCAGCGGTATATTATGTTTTAAGATGCCTGTTGCCTTCTGATATTCCGCCCAACCACGGATGTTATGCAAGCGTTAAGGTTACAGCACCGGAGGGTTCTCTTCTTAACCCCAGGCCACCGGCGGCAGTCAGCTCGGGGAACGTGGAGACATCCCAGAGGATTGTGGATGTACTCCTGCTCGCATTAAAAGATTTATTGCCTGATCAAATCCCTGCCCAGGGTCAGGGCACAATGAATAACCTCGTAATTGGATGGAATAAGAAGACCTATTACGAAACCATAGCTGGCGGCATGGGTGGCAGCCCGAGGTTTGACGGAGCAAGTGCCGTTCAGGTACACATGACAAACACTGCTAATACTCCGATTGAAGCCGTTGAAGGCATTTATCCTATAAGGGTCCTCAAGACTGCTCTTAGGGAAGGATCAGGAGGGGAGGGGATCCATCCGGGTGGAATGGGTCTTACCAGGGAATTCTTCTTCCTTGAAGATGCAGTTGTATCCATTCAGTCGGAAAGGAGGCGCTTTCCACCACAGGGGATAGGCGGCGGTGGTAACGGAAAGTGCGGGTCAAATCTGTTAAGGCGAGTTGATGGCACAACGATAGGGCTTCCCGGCCGGTGCACCTTAAATGTCTCGAAAGGTGAATGCTTGATCATAAATACGCCTGGCGGCGGTGGGTTTGGGCAAAAAATATAATTGTCCCAGGCAAATAGAAGATACCATTCGCGACCATTCAGCTATTTTTGGGAGTATCTAAAATTTGGTAGCTTTTGACATCATTCAACCAATAAAGTAACTTGATTTCATCAAATACACCGTAACTTTAAGATTGGCTTTTTTATTACTAAAAAAATTTACAGTAAGTTGATCATGGCAAAACCTATATCTCAAGAGGCTCTTCATCAATTGGCGGCTCGGTGGGCTACCCCTCGACCTGAGAATTATCGTTTTAAAATTTTCACAGATACTTCGGATTTTTTCCGTGTTGGATATGGAAGTGTGGTAGTTCTGGATGAGAAACCCTTTCTGATTCTGCATAATGCAAAAGAAGGACGTTTCGGGCTGGATGACGAGGAAAAATTTTGGGTTAAACGATCAATTGATTTAACGGATGGAAGCAGGAAGATCCTGAAGCTTGTTTTTTATGAAAAATTTATGGCGAATATAGGGGGTATTCCGTGGGAGTGCTTTAGAAGCCCTAAAAAAGAGGCGCGGATCTTGAAGCTGGTGGCCGGTCACAAGAATTTCATGCAGGGATACGCAGTAGAGGATGACAATGGAAATGTAGTCAGGGTGTTGGATGTAGTTAATGGAAAACCTCTCCATTCTTATGTGCAAAGTTTAAAGTGTGATCATAAGGCCTACTTTTATGAGGTGTTTCCAGATATCTTAAATAAATATATTGAGTGTATTGAGGCAATTAAATTTCTGCACGAAAATGGTGAGAAGCACGGCGATATTCGTAGAGATCATATATTGATTGACAGGGATAGCGGAAATTATACCTGGATAGACTTTGACTATAATTATCGCCAGAGAGAGAATATATATGGCTACGATCTCTTCGGGCTGGGTAATATTTTGATTTTTTTGGCAGGAATGGGCGACGTAATGATTACTGATCTGCAGAAACAAAATCATCCTGCTTTAAGTTTACTGACAGATGATGATGTGAATATTGTTTTTCACGGTCGTTTGGCAAATCTAAAAAAAATTTATCCTTATATACCTGAAAATCTTAATAGGGTGCTCATGCATTTTTCAAGTGGGACAAACTGGTTTTATGATAATACCAGCCAATTGCTGGAAGATTTACAAAAATTTACAAGCACGATTAAAACACATTAGCTCTTGCAAGGGGGGAAGGCATGGACAAAAAGCATACTTTCAATAAGAATATTCTTATTGCAGTTGATGAATCAGAGAATGCGCGCCGTGCAGTTTTATATGTGGCCCAACTTCTGGAAGGCGCAAAGGGCTTTAGGGTTACTATCCTGCATGTAATTAATGAACCGGAAGAAGATTATTTTCCCACATCAGATGAAAAAGAAAAGTGGCTCAGTCAGTATAAAAAGAGAGTCGATAAAATGCTTGATGACTACCGTCAGATATTAATACAACAGGGTTTTGACCCCGGCGTGGTTTCGGTTCGTTCCACTCTGCGCTATTGTCCATCAATGGCACAATGTATTCTGGAAGAGACCGACCAAACCGAATACAGTACCATAGTCGTCGGCAGGCAAGGACTTTCAAGAAGCGAGGAATTTCTCTTTGGCAGTGTCTCCAGTAAAATAGTTAACTACGCTCGAAAGTGCACCGTATGGGTGGTTCAATAAATTACAACGTTCATACAATTACTGCCATTGATCTGAAAATTCTTTTTGAAAAGTGGATATAAGGCACCATTATTTGCGAATTGACCATAACAATAATTCTTTTTCGGCGTCTTTTTTTATTGAATCGGCAAAAAGATTCCATGGGCCTTGTTGGTCCTTGTTCAGCCACTTTTTCTAGCGGTTAGCACTGGCTACCCTCAACTAACGAAACCAAAACATATTAAAACTGCAGGTAATACCAGTTTAATATTTTTTCCATAATTGAAGATGTTTTGCCTGTTCCTATAGATAAATAACCACATTATTTTCTACCGATAAGGAGCTATTTTAATGAAGGTGCTTATCCTGAGTGCAGATGGATTTGAAGACAGCGAACTCCTTTGCCCCATGTACCGGCTTAAAGAAGCAGGCTATCAGGTGGACATAGCGGCGCCCGAGTGGGGCCAGATAAAGGGAAAGCGGGGTTATACAGTGACTGCCAATCTAGCTCTGGACGACGTGCAGCCTGACGGCTTTAGATTGCTTCTTCTGCCTGGTGGCAAGGCACCGCCTCAGAAACTTCGCTCGATTTTACAAGTCCAGGAAATTGTAAGGGCGTTTGTGGACAAAGAATATCTCGTGGCCGCCATATGCCACGGCCCACAGATCCTGCTGTCGGCAGGGGTAATAGTCGGACGGAGGGCCACCTGTTACAGAGATGTGGCAACAGAACTGGAGGCTGGCGGTGTATTATATGAGGACTCCGACGTAGTGGTAGACGGCAATATCATAACATCTCGCCAGCCTTCAGATATCCCTGCTTTTATGCGGGAGATCATAAAGGCCCTTTCTGATTAACCAAACCCCTAATGATTGTGAAGACCACATCTGGTGTATAAAGCCATTATTGATCTCTGGGACGCAAAGCAAGATATAGACATTGCAAGTTGTGGTTATCCTGGTTCAGAGGCAAGGCGTTTATGTTTTGATGGGTTTGATGAAATAAACACCTTTTTGGGGGGCTGGTTTTGTTACATTACCCCGGATCGATTCAATTTGCCCGTTAGAAATGGTTCTTTACGGGATATTAATGATTTCGGTTGTATTTGTGACTCAGTTCGTTGTTAATCACATAATATAAGGGGATATTATGGAAGCTGTAGAATGCATCAAAAAACGTAGGAGTATTAGGGCATTCAGACCGGAAGAAGTTTCAAAGGAGCTTCTGATGGAGGTATTTAATACCGCAAAATGGAGCCCGTCATACAAGAATAGCCAGCCATGGGAAGCCGTTATTTTATCAGGTGCTAAAAAAAAGATGCTTTCCAAAATGATGATCGATCTTCTTGCAAAGGGTGAGAACCCAAGACCGGATTTACCAGAGCCCCTGTTTTGGCCATCGGCTGAGGAATCTAGAATAAATCATTTATATAAAGCAAGAACTGAAGCATTAGGGATCGACCTGAAAGCGCCCGAAGTAGTTCGAAAGTCCAAGGAAGCGAATTTCAATTTTTATTACGCTCCACATGCGATATATCTCTTTCAGGACAGCTCTCTTAGTCTTTGGTCACTTTTTGATATGGGGTTATTCGCCCAAAGCCTTATGCTGGCGGCCCACGCTAAAGGTCTTGGCACAGTCCCACAGGCGTTTTCAACAGATTATGCCAAGCAGATAAAGACCTTTCTCTCGATTCCTGAGACCAAGCGACTCATAATTGGTATATCAATAGGTTATCCTGATTATGAATCCCCTGTAAACAAATTCAGAACCGATAGAGTTAAGACCGAAGAATTGGTATCTTGGCTGGAGTGATAAAAATCGCTCACTTATAAAAAGAGTACCTTAATCGAGTACATGGGAGTTTCTCTGCAGTATTATGTATTTTTTTTGAATTTATTCCACATTATCAAAATATTTTTTTATTATGCGTTAAAATTTTTTTCTCCATTTTTCAATATTTTTAACTTGATTCCTGTAATAGCGGAGACATTTTCTGAGAAAACGTTTTCGCCCCGATTTCGTGGACAGATCTTCTCGCTCTACTGGGGCATCCCAGCAGGCGAGAGAGATCAGCTTGGGTGCAAGATTGAAATTTAATAGACAATCTATTTTGCTCTCATAATAGTCAATTAGGGCCTGAGATCGGATTTTCTGGTTTTTTGTCAGATGAGTTAGTGGCAGATCTGTTTTACGTGCTAGATTGCTTATTTGCATTTTTAGATCCCCCCATATTTCAAGATTTTGATTATTCGCAGTTTATTTAAGCAAAATTGGTACCAGTTTATTTGAATAAAATTCATGGTCTTTAATTGAAAATTTATTAATAGCCGATAGATACTCTATGAAAAGCAGTTATTCTGTCATCACAGAGTCCCTGGGAAACAACTCAGCTACTGCGCTTGATTTCAGTATTCAACGTCGGCGTCAAGAAATAATCAAACGCCTAGAATTTCTGCCTCCATTACCTACTGCGGCTCAAGAGGTTTTGTCTATCGTGGCTGATGATCCAAAGGATATTATCAGGCTAGAACAGACGATACGTCATGATCCGGCTATGACATCTCAGCTCCTCAAAGTTGCCAATTGCGCGGCTTATGCTCCTCGAACGGCCATTGATACAGTGCAAAGGGCAATTGTATATCTGGGTTTTTCAAGAGTTCGCAACATTGCACTCAGCTTGAGTATATTTGGCCTTTTTAAATCAAAAAAAGCCATGAAAGGTCTGAAGCAGGAAGAGTTCTGGACTCATGCCATTGCCACTGCTACTGTTAGCAGAATGCTGGCATTGGAACGGGATGAAGAAAACACAGAGGTTTCTTTTACAGCTGGACTACTTCACGATATTGGACGCATAGCCATAAGCGCTTGTTTTCCAGAAGAGTGGGCCGATATTCTGAAGTATGCAGAAGAAGAAGACTGTCCGCTATTAGTTGCAGAGCGCAGGGTCGGTCTATCTCATAGTTTGATAGGTGCATGGTTGGCCAGAAACTGGGGGCTGCCTGAGATATATGTAAAAACCATCGCTACTCACCATTTGCCTGTTAAGCATCACAAAGCTACCCATATGGGCGCCTTAGTTCAGCTTGCGGATGACATTTGTCACAAAATAGATATGGGCATATTCCCTGCCCCGGGGATACAGCGGCCGGTCCTGATTGCCTACCTGGGGTTAACTGAAGACTTGGTCGATGAGATTGAAAAACAACTGGGAGAACTGGAAGAAATAACCAAGACTATAACCGATGTGATCGAGTGTTAGAAAATCGTCTTTTGCGATTTATGCTCAATTTTAAAAATTGAAAGTACACCGGTCTTGATGAATTTGCCAAGGCATTATTTCTCGTGTCCTGAAGCTCAAAGACAGCACTGCCATAAGGCACTGCAGGGAAAGGGTGTAATCAAAAGGATGGTCGGTATATAATGGTAATGAATTGGCGGGCTCCAATCAAACGAGGAGATATCAACCGTTAACCAGCTTCTAGGTCGCCTGGTAGGTAGTGGCCACTTTTTTTAAGTCATCAATACCAATTCGATCGGCAAACTGCGCAGTCCGCTCCCTTTTTTTTGCGTTATCGCGATAATAAATAAGCAATTTTTCAGTCATCTTGATTAATACGTCTTTTTCCAGATCTTCTGCCAGTACGTCTCCAATTCGTGGTTTCCTGCCTGAATTCCCGCCGAATATCAAGGTCCAGCCCTTTTTTTTGCCCACAACTCCAATGTCTCTCAGATAGCTTTCGCCGCAGCAAAACGGGCAGCCAGACACCCCTATTTTAAGCTTGGCTGGGAATTTCATGTCATAAAAACGCTTTTCAAAGTCAATTCCAAGCCCCAGTGAATCCTGTACGCCATAACGGCATAAATCGGTTCCGGGACAGGCCTGTATATAGTGAAAACAGAGTTCTGTCGCTCTGCCGATATCCATATCCAGATCCCGCCAGACAGAATCAATTTCATCTTTTTTAATCCCAACCAGCGCCAGCCGATGGCCTGATGTAATTTTTATTACAGGAATACGGTATGTTCTGACAACATTGGCGATATTTTCCAAATTTTCCGGAGTTAAAACCCCGGCCGGAATTCTTGGCACAATGGCATAGGTGTCTCTGTCCCGCTGTAAAATAGAGCCTTTAAGATCTTCAGCCTCAGCCATGTGTTTTGTCCTCCTTACTTATTTAACTAAATTCTGGAGTTTTGCCATTGGCAAAAACCGTGGATATGAAATTTAATATATTGAAAATATGACAAAAATTAATTTAAAAAGCAGTACAATTTAGTTGTATCCGGATTGGTTAAAATGCTAAAAAGACTGAATAAAAGAACTAACATAAATTATTCTAAACTATTATTACTTTCTATGCAAAAGAAAGCTATACGGAAAAGATTTTTGCTGAAATCAAAAGTTGCCAGATCGGTCGTATGAATAGATAGTTTCGGTTTTAAGACCATGCTCCATTTGGCGGTCAATTGTTGTTTTGATCGTGTAAAGCAAAGGTTGATTTTAAATAATCGGTGTCTTCGGTTTGCCTGCCAAGAGAATTTCAATTTTTGTACTGCACCCGGGTCTGTACGTATTTATAAAAAACGTGACAATCAGTTTACAAAACAGATTGATAAAAGAATGAATGCGTGGAGAAGTCGCAAGATATGAATTTTGGCTTGAACGGCGCCGCTATTTTGCTATGATAGTTCATATTGAAATAATGCAGTAAAGGCACAGTATAATATCATGGCCAACTTCAGAGAAATCAAGGATCATTACTGGTTTTCCGAGCCAGAGATAGAGACCTTGAGAGAACTGGTTCCTGTAATAGAGCCACATGTCAAAACTATTACCAATGATTTCTATGATTTTTTAAGAGAGATGCCGGAAGCCGCCCGATTTCTGAAGGACCCAACCCGCGAAGCTCATCTTCGTGAGACCCACCAGGAATGGTTATTGGAGCTTTTTCAGGGGACCTTTGATGAACGTTATTATAGACGCCTGCAGCGAATCGGCCATGCGCATGTGCGCATAGGTCTTTCGGCCCATTTTGTCTATGTAGCGATGAACTTTGTTAGGGAGCGTCTGAGACAGGTCATTGAGACGGAAGTTGATTCTGATCTGCAAACCTCTGCGTCCAGAGCGGTGGACAAGATTCTTGATATCAACCTGGATGTGATTGCCCGTACCTACCATGAAGAAGAATTACGTCGGGTCTTTTTAACTTTTAAATTAGATGACGCGGTGATCCGCTTTGCTCATCGCTTTACTTTCGGGCTTAACATGACCTTGGTGATTGGATTGCTGGGGCTTTCTCTGGGTGCGGTGGCTCTGATTGTAAACGATGTAATAAGGGTATTCATGGGCCACTTTGAAAAAGGGCTGATCGGCGCTCTGGGTTCATTGCTGATCCTGTGGCTGGTGATTGAGCTGCTGGAGGCAGAAATCGACCGCTTGAGAGGTGGGGCCTTTAAACTGCATCTGTTCGTAGGTGTCGGCCTGGTCGCCTTTATCCGGGAAGAATTGATTTCCTCCATATCTCACAAAGATATCAGTGTTCAGGCCCTTTATATAGGCGGCATTCTGGTTTTAGGATTTGTTTATTGGCTGCTTTCGCGCAATGAAGCACGCAAATAAGCCTTATTTAAAATATTATTTTTCGGTGATTATTTCACGTTTGTCGACTTTTAGATTGTTACGGTTGAAGGCTTATTTGAGCGAGGCAGGGTAAGGTCAAGGGACGGGCCTTAGATCTCAGCATTGTGGCTTTGACTCCCTGTTTTAATCAGATAGAGGCTAAACTCCTACATTATTGCTATTCATTTAGTCAGTAAAAATTTCGTTTACCTTGGTACCCAGCCCTCTGTGTCAATATAAGTGAGACACCTACCCCTTGAGAAATTAGTGTAGGGTTATAGGAGAATTCACATCATGAAACATCAAGTAAAAATCCAAGACATGTCTATACACAAGACAGATAGGTTTCCCAGCGTAGGAGATGCGGCCATCAGGCGGCCTGATCATGGGTTTTCAGAGAGCTTGGAGCATTCGACGAAGATGGTTACTTACTGCCTAAATAAAGAAAGAGGTCGACTGCATGACCTATGAGACGTTGAATTGTCGGATCGACTTTTTTCAATGGAGAAGAATGTCGCTGCCGATGAGTTCTGGTGTCTGATTCACAGTTAGATATATGCATCCTTCAAGAAGTTTTCCGATAGATGAACAGGGAGGCCTTTTTCCCTTCCCATCGCTCTGAAGCCGTAGTAGAAAATAGGCATTCGCCTGCGAACTTAGGAGAGACTTCCAGTGCTTCATGATGATACAGAATCATTTACAGGAGAAAGTGCATGGACAAGATACTTATCGGCAGGGGGGAACACCCCGTTTGTCTGCTTGCCAGATACGGTAACCGTCATGGTCTGATTGCCGGCGCCACCGGCACCGGAAAAACGGTTTCGCTGATGGTGCTGGCAGAGGGTTTTTCGCGCATGGGCGTGCCGGTGTTTATGGCGGATGTAAAAGGCGATGTGGCAGGCTTGGCCATGGCGGGAACCCCCAATGAAAAGATCCGGCAACGGGTGGCCCTGATCGGCATGGAAGGCTGGGTCAATGAGGCCAATCCCGTTTTGTTCTGGGATGTAGTAGGCACATCAGGACACCCTGTACGTACTACGATTAGCGAAATCGGCCCGAGCCTGCTGGCTCGAATGCTTCAGGTGAACGACACCCAGGCCGGGGTGCTTGCGATCGCTTTTAAATTGGCCGACGACCAGGGCCTGCTGTTGCTCGACCTTGACGACCTGCGCGCCCTGCTCACGTTCGTTGCGGACAGTCGCAAAGAGATATCGGCGCAATACGGTCTGATAAGCACACAGTCTGTGGGCGCTATTCAACGGGCTTTATTGATGCTACAAAGAGAGGGTGGCGAGTCCCTGTTCGGAGAGCCGGCTTTGGAGCTGAACGACCTGCTGCGCACCGATCTCAGCGGCCGCGGGATTATTAATATTCTGGTGGCGGATAAGCTTGTCCTCAAACCGAGGCTCTACTCGAGTTTTCTGCTGTGGCTGCTTTCCGAGTTGTTCGAGAACCTGCCCGAGGTGGGCGATCTGGACAGGCCCAAGTTGGTCTTTTTTTTTGACGAGGCCCACCTGCTGTTTGACGACGCACCCGCCATGCTGGTTCAGAGAGTGGAGCAGGTGGTGCGCATTATCCGATCTAAAGGCGTAGGGGTCTACTTCTGTTCTCAATTTCCCGACGACGTGCCCAACGATATTCTGGGACAGCTTGGAAACCGGATTCAGCACGCGCTGCGGGCGTACACGCCCCGGGACCAGAAGGCCGTGAAGACCGCTGCACAGACCTTTGTCGAGAATCCAAGCCTGGACGTGGTGCAGACCATATCGCAACTCGGTGTAGGAGAAGCGCTGGTCTCTACGTTGCAGGAGAAGGGCGTCCCTATGCCGGTGCAGCGGACAATCATCTGCCCGCCGCGTTGTCGCATGGGAGCGATAACGCCTGAAGAGCGCGCTGTCATGCTCGCTCGCAGCCCTATAGGCGGAAAGTATGACGTACCTGTCAACCGCGAGTCGGCCTATGAGATCCTCAGCCGTCGGACAATAGAGAAGGAAAATACCGAGTCAAAGTCGAAATCGCCTGGTGAAGATAAAGCATTCGAAGAGAGGGGCCGGTTTGGCGATTTTTTGTGGGGTACCAAGCGCCGGCAGGGAATGGTGGAGACCTTGGCCAAGCAGGCGGCCCGCACTGTGGGGAGCCAGATCGGTAGACGTATCATGCGTGGCGCACTGGGCGGCATACTGGGCTGCCGGTAGCCTTCGGGCGCTTTGATGCTC
>CAZPDU010000227.1:0-14126 GCA_964585405.1 uncultured Thermodesulfobacteriaceae bacterium
AAGGCCTATCTTTTTCCCTGTGATAAAATCACGTTTTTCAGCACAATCGCCCACGGCAAAAATATCAGCATTTTTCTCCGTGCGCATATATTCATCTACTCTGATAAAACCCATATTATTGAGTTCCAGTCCTGATTTTCCAGCAAAAGCCGTATTTGGTCTGTATCCTGTGGCCAGAATTACGGCGTCTACATCCATTTTTTCACCATTATTTAACAGGACTCCGGAAGCCTTTTTGTCTCCTAAAATTTCCTTAATCCCGCTTCCGGCCTTTATATTAATCCCCCTTGAGATAAGGGCTTTCTCCGCTTCAATCGCGACTTCTTCGTCAAAAGCGAGCATTAAAATGTGAGGCAACAATTCAACTATAGTCACATTTTTGCCCAGTTTTTTGAGTTCGTCAGCCACCTCAACACCGATAAAGCCGCCGCCTACGACGGCAATATTTTTACATCCATCAAGTTTTTCCCTAACACCATCCAGATATACCTTGTCTTTTGGTATTAAAAAAACATTTTCAAGATCCGCCCCTTTCAGCCATCCAGGCACAGCAGGTGTTGAGCCTGTTGCTATAATAAGTTTTTCAAAACTGATTTCTTGATCATCTCTTGTGGTACAGGTTTTGTTCTCCGCATCAATTTTTACAACTTCACCTATTTGAATCTTTACACCTACTTTTTCCAAAGGGGCATCAGGTATCACATTTTTATCGCTTGCTTTAAGCGTGCCGAATATATATGGAATTCCACAAGGGACAAGAACGGTCGGTTCCCTTCTTATCAGCATAACATCCTTGTCCGGATAAAAAGTTTTTCCGGTCCTTGCAGCCACGATACCTGCTGCACTCCCTCCAATTACCAGAACATCAGTCTTTGTCATTTTATCCTCCTTTCAGCTTAGTGTATTTTCACATCCTTTTGACAATATCTTCTGTAATTTTTATTACAATAGCGACAACACCAATTTTTTATGAAAATTTATAAGTTAGAGTTTCTGATTTTTGTTTACAATAAGAGGCCCTTTCATAGGAACAATCTTGGAATATCCGTAGCATAAGAACTGACTTACATAAGCTTATTCCATATATACCGCTTATTTGCATGTTGCAAGAGCTATTCAGTCAAAAGAACAAATTCTGGGTTTCGAACGTGGAGAAAATTGAGTAATTTTAAACGGCATCTTGACAAAATTCGAATTGATGTAAATATTATGGGCATAGGATAATAACTAAAAGGGAGGTGAAAAGATATGCCTAGAATGGACGGAACAGGACCCGCTGGAACAGGAGTTCCAGGTAGAGGACTTGGTCCTTGCGGCAAAGGTGCACAGGCCCAAGCTGGCGGATTTGCCTCCGCACAAGATAACTCTATTGGCCTTGGACGCAGAGGCGGTTTGGGTCGGGGTCGTCGACAGAGACGCAGAATTTTCTTTAGAGATTTTTCTGGTAACGATCCAGGCAACAATTAATCTCAATACGGACCATACAAAGGGTGTTACCCGTATTCATGCGAAAAATAATATATACTGAAGACTTTTTCTATTTCGCGTGCCGGGTAATACCCTGTCCCAATTTTTCAATTGATCATTTACCAACACATTATTAAATCATGTACAAGTATATCTTTGGTCCAGTACCATCCAGACGCTTAGGAATGTCTTTAGGCATCGACCTTATCCCTCATAAAATTTGTTCTCTTAATTGTATTTATTGTGAATGCGGTCCCACTACAAAATTAACCCTGGAGAGAAAAGAGTATGTTCCTTATAATGATGTAGTAAAGGAGCTAAATAATTATTTTAGCGATAATCCTGATCCGGATTATATTACATTTTCCGGTTCGGGGGAGCCTACGCTTAACTCACGCATCGGCGATGTTTTACGATTTATTAAATTGAAAAAACCGAATATCCCGGTTGCCATCTTAACAAACGGGACCTTGTTTTATCAGAGCCAGCTGAGAAAAGAATTATTTGATGCGGATCTTGTGCTGCCATCATTAGATGCGGCATCAGAGACGTCTTTCCGAAGGATTAACAGACCGCATCATGGTCTTAATATTCAGGATTACATGCAGGGTCTTCAAGATTTCAGAAATGAGTATAAAGGTAAGATATGGCTCGAAGTCCTTATTATTCCTGGTTATAATGACAGTAGTGAAGATTTAAAACTGCTTAAAAAGGCATTTGATAAAATCCAGCCCGATATCATACAATTAAATACACTCGATAGACCTGGGGCGGTGTCTGATATTCGAGCAGCCAGCAGAACAAAATTACAACAGATAGTAGATTGCTGGCGGCTTGATAATGTGGAGATTATTGCTTCTGCTTCTAAACGGAAAGATATTAAGTCTTATCGGGAAGATATGGAAACCGCGATTCTGGAAACAATATACAGAAGACCGTGTACCCTTAACGATCTTGTAAATATTCTCGGATCACATATTAATGAGATTAATAAATATCTTGATATATTGGAAGCAGATAATAAAATTGAATCTGTCCGTCAGGAAAGAGGTTTATTTTATAAAGTTAAAAATAAATGACAAATCATCAGATGAGCCTGATCTCGATCTCAGTCAATTCTGTGAGACACCTTGGGGCGAGCTATTATAAATAACAGGAACACACTAAAAATAAAGGAGGGAACAAATGGCAAAATTAACACAGGACATGAAGGACGTGATGGAAAAAAGCAAGGGGTATGCTGTAGCTACATGTGATAAAGATGGCGTTCCCAATGTAGTTCCGATTCACTTTGTCAAGATCCTTTCGGATGATGAGATTATGCTGGCTGATGTATTTATGAAAAAGACATTAAATAATATTCAGCAGAATTCTGTCATGGCTGTCTCTGCATGGGATTATGAAGTCAAACCTCGCAAGGGTTTTCAGTTCAAGGGGACACCCCGGATTGAGACTTCAGGCGAAATTTACGACATGGCGGTTAAGATGGTTAAGGCCGAAAAACCTGACCTGACCGCAAAATCGGCCATTGTGCTGAAAATTACGGATATCTTTGTCACCTCTCCAGGTCCAAATGCCGGGAAAAACGTGGAAGAGATTGCATAGGATTGAAGCTGTTTTTTTTGTTCTATAATAATTTAAGGCCTGATCCGTATTAATGGGAAATGCGCCTCATGTTGATTAGTATTTTAAGTGCCTGAAGTTAACGGTTGTTTTATTTTACTGACTTTAGGCACTTTATGCTCATTTATTAGCATTTTGTTCATCACGATAAGGGCTTGAAGCATATATAGATAGTGTTTCGGCAGGTTGTTGGTCTGGTTCAAGTAAAATGGAATTATAATTGCTTTTTCCCGAAATCTTGTACTAATAGACAAGGTAGATAAGGGCGAATTGACGTAATAGACTTCCTCATTTTTAATAATTCTACAAGAGCCCGGGTGGTGAAATTGGTAGACACAAGGGACTTAAAATCCCTCGGTATATGATACCGTGCCGGTTCGACTCCGGCCCTGGGCACCAGTAAATATAAGGGTTTGCAGCGTTTAAGCAGTAAGCCTTTTTTAGTGCTTAAAGAAAATGTAAGCATATTGTAAGCAGATTAAAAACTTGTATGATTTTTTAGGATTTCCTTATAAGATCCCGATAGGCCGGACATCTCATAAAAAGTTAAAATATAAGAATGAGAAGATAGATAAAATGGGGTAGTACATCGCTCGGAAGGCGGAAAGGATTCACACTTTTACAAGATACATGGGTGCATTGCATCCAATACATTTACTAAGGTGTGCATCCCGGCCAACTTCTTCGGATTAAACCCGAATTATATTGGCATCATATCTAGTGTTATGATAACAAAATTAACTTTATCTATTGAAGTGCCGATTGATACTGTATATAGTACTAAAAAGACAGGATGGGAAAAAGAGATAGAAAACTAGAACGATGGAAAAATAACCCCCCGATAGACGCACCAGTTGACGACGTTAAGGCAATGGTAAGGTTTTTTTTCCCTGGATCTGAAAAGCCCAGACAAAGTGGCTCCCATAATATCGTTATAAAACATGAACGATTAAAAGGCCTTAGAGACTATGGACCGTTGGGACGGTTAATGATTCCAGTCTCAGGTGGACAAAAAGTTAAAGGTTGTTATTTACAGCTTTTAGCATTAGCCATTGAAATTATAAGCGAAGATCAGAATGGAGGGAGATAGAAGTGAGTGAGGAACTGAACGAATATTTAGAAAAAGGGTATATTATAGAAATAGTACCTATCCCTCGCGAGAAGGGAGGCGGTTATATGGCAAGACTGCCTGAATTAGGAAGATTAGCCATAATTGGAGATGGTGAAACGATCCAAGAAGCCATAGATAACTTAGAAATTGCAAAACGTGAACTATTTGCCGAATATTTACAAGAAGGGGTGCGAATTCCTGAACCATCAACAAAAGAAGAAGGTTTTAGTGGCAAATTTGTTCTCAGGGTTCCTAAATATTTACATCGTGATCTTGTCGCTTATGCTAAAGATAATGGTATGAGTTTGAATCAATATTGTTCATATCTTCTAACAGCTAATTTTGAAAGACATGTTATTAATGAAAAAATTGGAAACTATATAGCTGAACTGAAGACGGAAGTTAAAAAATGTTGGAAAAATGTTTCTGATCTTTCATTTAGGATCTCAGGAAGAGGAAATATTCTGTATACAGAAACTACAGAACAAAACCCTGCTGCCTATAAGTACGAACAAGCGGCTTAAGGCAAGGGCTTAAAGAGCTATGAAGAAGACTCAAGAATATAAGATCGACCCCAAAGAATATAAGAAAATTTTAAAAACTGTAGACCTTCAATCAATTGCAATTGAAGCATGTTCTGTTAAATTTAACAAAAAAACATATGATACCCGACTAGTTATAAATATAAACTCCGAAACATCATATGAAAATCTTGAAAATGGTTCGGCAATAGTAAAAGAACGCTATAAGCTAATTGCTCGTGTACATAAAGAAAGAAAACAAGCCCTTAATATTTCATGTACCTTTAGACTTGATTTTTCTTGTGATAAGCCACTCAGCGATGATTTTTTTGAAATTTTCAAAACATATAATTTACCATTAAATACATGGCCTTATTTCAGGGAATTTGTCCAAAATATGACTCAACGAATGAATATTCCACCACTAACTTTACCGTTTATGAAATGAAAATAAATCAAAGAAGTAGGAAATAAATTTTAATATCAAGGATTCAAGGTCGTTGTTTCTGGCGGTTTAGTAATAGAAGTTCCCAAAAAGTCCCAAAAATAACTCCCGCCCTACCTGCTCTTGAATTTAAATCGCTTAGAACGCAAATATGGCCTTAATTTATAACGTGGAAAGTCTTGCGAATGCAGAATTTGCATAAAAAAGGCTCCAGCGTGCCGTGTGAGAGAGCGCCGGAGCCTGACCGAAGGAATATGAAAAGCCAGAATTTTCGGATAATCGGCATTCTGGCTAACCGACGCGCGGATTTTTCGGCTCCGCACTGCCTATGCGCGAACAGGAAACAAACCTGTAATCTATATATCAAGGCCGGACCGAAGCCCGACCCTACTTTTTATTATCTAGCACCCAATACAACAAATGGGCTA
The DNA here is from genome assembly GCA_964585405.1 of uncultured Thermodesulfobacteriaceae bacterium. GTDB lineage: Bacteria > Desulfobacterota > Dissulfuribacteria > Dissulfuribacterales > UBA3076 > UBA3076. Next base: position 5,596 of record CAZPDU010000227.1, read on the forward strand.
ACTGTGGTCGATCCGTCTTCCAGCGTAAGTGCTTCGTCCCATAGAGGTTGGCCATCATGCCTCTCTATGATTCTACTTAGCAGCTCATCAGTCGAAAAATGAGCGTGAATTGATGTGTCAAACCTCATTTCAGACCGAAGGCCAACGACATACTGACTCAAATCTGCTAGCATTATGTCGCCCTTGTCACCCAACGGCTCGGTTTTTTCCGTGAAAATCACCGGCCTGGTCAATATCCTGAACACACCGTCGGACTCAGACATCACCGGAATATGACTACCCCCGGCACCCACCGCTATCGTTAGCTGAAGCAACTGTGGTATGCAGGTCTGATGACATACCCACACGGAATTTTGAAAACTGCCTGCGAACATTCTGGACATCATGTTTGTCAGATTTTCATAAACGATCGTATTATCATCCTGGCCGTCTTCCTTATCCACCTCGACCAGGCAATCAGCATTAAGAATGCCCAACGGTTCACCGGCCCCGGAGCCTTTCAGGAAGGCTTTATCTCGGTACCAGGCTAGACCCTTTCCACACAATGTTGTTATCTGTTTCATGCCGCCTTGACTATCAGCATTAAGCTCTGAACTGAAGCGTATCAGCCCTGTAAGCTTCTTGGCCTGCAAAGTCATAGCCCTGCATGTCGGATCATTCTCTGAGATAGTACCTGCCTCGCCCGTGTAAGAGGCCGTAAAACCACCAAACAAGGCCGTGCTATGATCCCCAATAGACATACCCGGAATGGTTGTTGAGTTGCTATTCATTGGCTGTACGTAGCATCGAGGCATGACCAACTCGTTTTCCAAGCTGACGGCATGAATTGCCGCTGCCTGCTCTACTGGTACAAGGAACCCGCCATCACCGGGAGTTCCTTCAGTCATTGCACCTTTGATCAACCCAGGGTGAAATCTGCCTGACAGGGCCGCGCTGAAAAAATTACTGTCCTTATCAGGCCATGAATAGCCGCCGGACCCGAATAATGATTTCCAATCCTTTTTAGCCGTCGGCACTACTAATTCATTTTTTGACCTGCTGGATAACGATGTATAAGGCCCGTTCACAGGCCCGTTGACTTCGCGTGTCAAAGCCTCTCTTGGCTGCCTCATCTGCCAGTCGTAGATGTAGTCGTCAATTTCAGTTACTAGCTCTTGCTCTTCTTTATTCAGTGATCTATTTTCTCTTTGTGCTTTGTCTATTACTTTTTGCCGAGCATCTTTTAGCTCTTCAATTTTCAATTCTTTCATTTTTTGTTACCTCATTAGTTTGTTTTTAATTTAATTACTTCTCTATTAACAAACCAACGAAGCTTTGAGCATCCCGCACATTGCATCGCTTTCCGCAAAAGGTCAACTCGGCATCCCGCAGAATTGAGTAATATTCAGCATCAGGCATCCCGCATGATGTTAACATTACGCTTCCATTTACTTTCTCAATCAGCATCCCGCAGACAAGACATGGTTATATATTTATAATTATAGTCACTTTTCATTATATTTGCACTATTTTTCTGTTATTTTCGACTGTTTTTTTTCATCTTATGGATCATTTCATTTTCTCGCGTTTCTCTTTCATATATTTCTTGCGCGTATGGTATAGCACCTGTGGTGCGTTCTTTTTGCCATTCTTTTAATAAGTATTCGCGATGCTTCACCCACAGTTTTGATATTTTTCCATAATCAACCGCTGATAAAAAAACGCTCATATACTCAGGATCGTCTTCAGCCGGAAATCTTCCGAATAAGAGATAATTTCTCCAACCTGAAGAAAGTTCATCACGTCTTGCAAAACGACTTCTTTTTTTTCTATTCGTTGCCATTACTTACCTCCGGGGCGGCCCGGACCCGGCCGCAGTGGTTCAAGGTCCAAATTCAGTGCCTTCAGTGCCGCTAGTTTTTGGGACCGTGCATCTCTGACCACCGTCAAGAGAGGATGACTTTTTGGCTGGCCAAAACGATCAAAAAATGTTAGCCCTTCACGTTCAACCTGTGCCATCGACCGAAGTTCTAAGGCATAGGCATCAACAAAAGTTTTAAGCAACTGCAAGGCCCCGGCATCATCGGTTTCATATTCTTTTCGTATCTTCTTAGCTTCAGCTTTCGCTTTCTTTAGATATTTCATAGCTTTACATCCAATTTTTTATAAGGAAAAACTTAATTTCATAAAAACGTGACTAGGCGCACGGTTTCATGGAAAAATTTTCCAGAGATCCGACCTACCCCCACCCATGTCCTTGTTATCACTCAACATTTTGTCTCACTGCACCGCTTGTGCTTTTTCCTTTTCCCTTAGTATCTTTAGACAGTCCTTATTCCCCATCTTAGCAATTTGTATTAAGTTATTGCAGAACCAATGTACGCCTATTGCGTCACCGTTTTTTACATACAGTATTAATCGTTGGATCAATGTATCGAATAAGCCATTGTTTTCTTCATTAAACTTGTGCGCCATTCCTCTTAATACTTCAGGATCAAGCTCACTTAGAATAGAGCTGCCTGTATCCCCAAATAGTATAGTGCTATCATCTTTCACCGCACCCATAATGTCATACCTCCTTTTTGTATCAGCCAACTCTGGCCGATATAGCACTCAACTTATATAGAAATTGTTTCATACTCCTGACAATTTTGCTCAATAATTTTTTCAGTTTTCGTTTCATACTTCACCTTTAATGGACACACGTTCAACCCTGCAATATTGAAAAACCTCTCGTCTCCATTCTCCTGCCGCCAAGGCCCACACCATGAAATTTCACCACCTTCGACACCAGGACCCACAGAAAAATACCTGCACTTTGAACACAGTTTTTTTTCAATTCGTGTTACTTTTCCTGAACAGTCTGAACAGTTAGAGCTTTTTTTGTAACTTTCCTTCACGAGGGAATATATAGAAAAAGTTTGGAAAAAACCCTTCAGACTGTTCGGACTGTTCGGGACTGCTTCAGAAGTATTTGTTTTCATTGAATTATTCGCTCCGAACAGTTTGGCGTTTTGGCTGAATAGTCTGAACAGTTGGGGCCAGAAAAAGTGTCATTTGCCCCACTTATTAGGCCAATTCCGAAGTAAACTTTTCTTCCGATTGTGTTTCTATCCTTGTGGAACCCCAGGTCGCCAAGCATATTTCCGAACTTAGTTTGTGTTACTTTCCTGTGGCCTTCGTCCTTTCTCCACTGGTCGAAATTTCGAAAAAGATCGGTAGCACCTACCGTGGCGTCCGGCATTTCAACACAATTTGCATCGAAGAAATTTTGAATAATATTCTGCTCGCTCTGGTAGTCGTGAGTAGCCGCTTGAATTTTCTCTGAAGTGCCGAGGCCATTTTGAAGCCATTTCGCCGCACCAGCGACAACCCATGTCAGAATTCCTGGCAACTCGGCCTTTAGTTTCTCCGCAAGATCCTTGTCCTGCTGGTCCAGTGGTATAGTAACCGTAAACGGAATAAGTCTGATTCGCCGCCATATCGCATAGTCAGTGCCGCGAATAATGGGCTTGTGATTCGTACAGAGAATTATCTTGAACTCAGGCGTAAATTCGAAAAAGTCCTGATATAAGGCTCTGGCCTGGATTTGCTCTCCACCGGTCATTTGTTTTACGGAAGATTCAGCCAGGCGTTGTCCGTCCTCACCTTCAGCGGCTGTGACAAGTCTCGCGCCTCTTAACTTTGCCAGGTCTGAAGTGTTGGTGTTGTTGTATCTCACCATAAATGTCTCAGGCCGTGTTGTCTGGGCATATTCGCCGAAGGCAGCCTGAACGGCATTGAGGACAGTACTTTTGCTGTTTTGGCCCGTGCCGTACCATATCGACAAGCACTGTTCCTTTGTGGTGCCGGCCATGCAGTATCCGAAAAATCTTTGGACAAATTCAATCACATCTTCGGCAAGGCAGGTCTGTAAAACCTTTAAAAATGTTGGTGCTGTAGCTTCTGGATTGAAAAAGACAGGTGTTATTTTAGTGATAAAGTCATTGCGGTCATGCGGCTGAAGACTTCCTGTCTTTAGATTTATGGTGCAGTTCTCGCAGTTAAAGAGCCAAGGGTTCGTGTCCAGCCTTTCAGGCTCTATTGCCAGCATGGCCGAGGCTTCTTTAAGCATGGCCGTAATGGCTGAACTCCGACTGGAAGTGGCAGCCCATTTTGCAAGTCGATCTGTGGCGTTTTTGTCGACTGCTTCTGCTGCCAGGTGATAGAAACTTTTAGCAACTTTGTGCGAGAGGTGGCGGACCTGTGATTCAGCGCCTTTTGTGGTCCACCTGGTCCCGTCGTAAAACATCCACTTCCCCCAGGCCGTGACAAAGGCAACCTGGCCGCGGTATTTTCCCGCGAATCTTTCAGCGTTTCCGAGTTCGGTCAAGTGATAGTCGCCTTTGTCTACTTTGTCGCCTATGTCTACTTTTTGGCCGTCTTTGCTCAGTGCCATGCCATTTCCTTGTTTTCCTGAGTAAATTTCCGAGCAATTTGCTAGTGCTTTCTCAATAGTGCCTTGGCCATAGGTCCTCCCGTCACCATGGTGTTTAACGTCCCATTTTTGCCGCATAAGTCCTGACTGTCTAAAAATTGAATCAATGCGGACAGGATCTCTACCCGTCCAGAATGCTAGCAGGTTACAGAAAGCCTGATCCGCCTCACTCTGAGATCGATAGGCAGCCTCTTTCCACTGCCCCTGATAAAGCCTGTGGAAATTATCACCATTCTTGGACTGAATAGCCTTTTGAATAAGCTCAGAATCGCTCAGACTTAGCCCAGGTGAAGAGCAAAGCCGCTCAGTGCAGGTGGATACCTCTTTTTTCAAATGGGTTATCAATAGGTTATTTATGGCCTGCTGTGCTGGTCTAATCCCCCCCCTGTGGTCAAGGGCATTACCAGTCATTGTAAAAAAACGGCCACTGTCATAGATTTCGACGTTGCCCTTTTTCCGACCGCCTGCCGGTAGCTTGCCCTTAGCAAGGATATGAACGCCGGTCTCGGAAGGACTTATCTCAGTATAACTGTTGAATTGCTTTATAATTACTTCGGCCCAGGGTTCTATCATGCCTGTTTTTGGATCTCTACAATGATCAATGTCGACCCCACAGAAAGGATCTCTTGCATTGAAAACATAGCCGAGGCCTGAATATCCGCCGGCTTCATATGCAATTAGCACCTCTTCGAAGCTGGTCCAGGTTTTTGGATCATCTGTCTTTGCCCGGCTGCCATTGACTTGATATGGCACTTTGGTTTTTTTGCCTGATCTTGTTTCGTGTTTCCACAGGATCCAGCCGGGGGAGGCCTTCAGCTCATGGTGGATTTTTTCGACATCAATTCCTGACATGGCCGGCCTCCCGGATTATGCAGGAATAAGAAGAAAATGGTTGACAAGTGCCGAATATAAGGTTATATTTCGGATTATCAATATTCTTTTTATTCTCTTCTTTATTGCCCCTGCGCCCGCATCGCCAGGGGTTTTCTTTTTCAACCCACCTGGCGCGCATAGCCTTGATCACTCGTCGATGTTCTTAGATTAGATTTTAAAAAAGAATTTAGGTCTTCTTGACGATACCTCACCGCCTTTCCCATTTTGAGAAAAACAGGACCGCCGCCCTTACACCTCCACGCCTCTAGCGTTGCTTTTTTTAGCCCTAAGAATTGAGCAGCTTCTTTAGTTCGTAACATAGTCGTGCCTCCTTTTTTAACGTAATATCTACGTAAAAAAGTAACGACTATTTACTATAGAGTCAAGCTTAAATGGCTGTAATGATTAAGAAAGTTATCACTTAACCTGGTAAAGTGATAAGGTGGGATTTTTCACTGTGACGTTAGGATTTTTATGAATTGTGTCTTTTGCAAGCCATACTGTGACGCATATTTTGCCGCGAATCCATTTACTGAGATTTGAGGATTTTTTGCTTTGGATGTCTCAAAATGCTCGATTATTTTTTCATTGCGCTGTTTACGTTGAATCTTTGTCAAGCCCTTCCAAGTTTGCCGCCGATTTCGATTCTCCCTTTGGGTCTGGCTTCGCTTTTCTCCTAGCTGTGCTAATCCAGGTACGGCCCCCATACGTGAAACCATGATTGCCAGCCTTAAAGTTTGTAAGAATAGTCTCATATTTTCATATTTTGAGATATTGCTTTTGAGTTCTTCAATAACTGTTAAAATAGAACTGTCCGCGCCGGACTTTTTTAGCAATTTTTCACAATATGCTAGGTATCCGCGCCCCAGAGTGTTTTCCTTCCAGGTTTCCGGCTTACTGTCAAAGTCAATAATTTCAAGCTCTTTTATTTGCAGGTCGATATTAAAATCGAAATTATCCCATTCGTCGGTAACTAAAATTGCATCAGTGACAAGCTCATGAAGACTTTTCACGGTTTGCCCCCCGCGGCCTTGGAAGGGAAGGGCACCACATTATCACTTTGAGCAATGAAACCTTGCCTTACGATCCAATCACCTATTTTGTCTATCTCTGGCCTCAAATATCTCAAATCTTCCGTTTCCGTATAGTGCTTAACCATAACGTCTTTAGATATTTTATGGCCCATGAGTAGTTTAGTTGAATAAAAATCAATTTTACATTCATGGGCAATGGCCCTGAAGGTCCGCCTGAAATCATGTGCCGTAACTCGGACATCTATTGCCTCGGATACCTTTTCAAATGTCCTGCGTGCTTCTTTTATATGGCCCGGCCCGGATCTCTCAGGGAATATATATTTTTGATTTTTATTCAGTCGTTTTTTTAAAATCTCAACCGCAACTTGTGACAAAGGGAAGGTGACAGGATTTCGGTTTTTCGGATCAGGAAGAAACCACCAACCGTCTTCAAGGTTTACCTGCTCCCAGGTTAGGGAAGACATTTCGCCCCACCTGGCCCCGCTTAAGAGAAGACAAGAGAGAAGATCCGCCGCTGTGTGTGCTATGACTGTTTCACCTGGTGACTTCCTGATGTCCTGAAGGGTATTCCAGGCTATGCCGATTTTTTCCGTTGGTATGCGCCCGGATCTCGGTTTCACCCGGTTCCAGAGTGTGGTGTCTGATAAAACAGAGACAGGATTTTCAACAAGTATCGGCTTATCATCAGGCCGATATGCTGCCCGTGCATAATTGAGGATTGCTCGAAGATTTCTAAAGGCCTGATTAGCCTGTGCCGGTCCCCGGTCAGTCAATTCTCTGAATCGTGTTTTAACTTTATCCCTGGTAATCTCAATAGCCGGCTTATCGGCCCATGATGAAAAGGCCCTGTGAAGGTGTTTCAGAACATCTTTTTTTGATGACGCCTTCATGTTGCGCCGGTCGTTCAAGTAATCATTTGTGATTTCTCTCAGCGTCAAGGAATAGGCTTCAGCGCGCTTTTTCTCAATAACAGGGTCTTTACCCTCCAGCATTTTGACAAGTTCTTTCTGTGCCTTTTTGCGTGCCTGCTGAAGAGTTATAACCCCGTGCCTGCCAAGTGACACCCTGCGACTTTTCCCATTTACCCTGGCCTGAACAATATAGGTTCGCGTACCTGGTGTTAAACGAACTCCTAAACCCTTTAACTCAGAATCCCAAAGTATCTTTTGCCCTTTTTCTGGAAGTTTTGCACTCTCAATCTCGGCCTTTGTAAGCTTCATTTAATCCCCCGGTTTTATTTTGGGGCGAATCCCCTGTTTTTAAAATGTAAGCACTATGTAAGCAGATTAAATCAAATATCATAGTATATCCTAGGGATTAATCTAATTAGAAGTTACTGTAATGTCAAGCATTATATTGCTTACACGAACACCATAGAACACCATAATAGCCTAAAAAAAGGGACTTAAAATCCCTCGGTATATGATACCGTGCCGGTTCGACTCCGGCCCTGGGCACCAGTAAGCAGCAGAGACAGATGCCAGCTTTCCTTAATATGAAATATCTATTTCTCTGCAGATAATCTTCGAATGGCCTTGATTCGGTCGAGTACGGGCGGATGACTGTAATCTAAGAAGACCTTTAAAGGATGCGGTGTCAGATTGGAAAGGTTGTCTACGCTAAGTTTTTTCAGCCCATTTATCATGGCATCCTCATCTCCGTAAGTCTTTACGGCAAATGCGTCGGCTTCATATTCGTTTTTTCTGGAGATTATATTTTCCCCTATTCCTATCAACATAGCCAAGGGGGTATAGAGGAAGCCAAAGAAAAAAAGGCTGGCGTAAACGGACAGGTGTTCCATCTTAAATGCGGCAAATAACTGTTCATTCTCAATAAAAAGGGAAAGAAGAAAAAGAGTCAGTCCCATCACAATTATTGACCGTACTATCGCCTTGATAATGTGTTTTTTCTTGTAATGTCCCATTTCATGCGCGAGGATTGAAACAAGTTCATCTACAGAGTGTCTTTCTATCAGGGTGTCAAACAGCACAATTCGGCGTGAACGTCCAAATCCGGTGAAAAAAGCATTGCTCTTGGAAGATCGTTTGGAACCATCCATCTTGAAGACGCCCTTCATCTTGAAATTCTGTGTCTTTGCGTAATTTTCAATTGCGGTGCGCAACTCGCCTTCTTCAAGTGGTATAAACTTGTTGAAAATCGGCATGATA
>CAZPDU010000228.1:0-3275 GCA_964585405.1 uncultured Thermodesulfobacteriaceae bacterium
TATGCCGTAAGGCTTGAGTGGTAGGAGCCCGGTGAGCTGAGAGGTTCACGCCGGGTTCTCGGAGGGACTGGGGGTGAAACTCCCCCGGTCTACTCAACCTTGATTGTTCTCCCAGTGCAAGCCATAAGGTCATTGATCTGGAAATGGTAGTTTCGAGCAAAAATGGCGTTTTGGAAAGTGGTACCCTTGCCATTTTCATTCATGGTGTTACGGTATCCACGGGAAGATCGAATCATAAAAAAAACCAGCACTGACAATAGATTTGCCTGCCGAAATAAATTTAATTCCTAAAGATTTCAAAAAAGGGCCATATGATAGATTCATGTCTTAAAAATTATACATTTGGACAAGATAAGGTCCTCATGCCAAAAGAGACAATAAGAACCGCATTAAACAGGCTGAAACAAAATGAACTGATTAATCTAGGTACTGTTTTACGCATTGATAAACTTGATAGAATAGGTATACCGGCCTTTATTTGTGAGATTGAGTCAAATTTGGGAATAGTTGATAGTTGTGGAAAGGGTACAACTATAGATCAGGCAAAGGCCAGTGCATTAATGGAGGCTGTAGAACGCTATAGCTGCGAGTGGTTTATAAAAAAGAAACGTCCTTTTATTATTTCCAGCTATGACAATTTAATAGGAGATGCATTAGATCCATTAAATCTACTATTGCCTTTACCATCTATTTATCAGACAGATGAGATATTTAAAGATTTGAGAAAGGTATCGCTGCCCTGGGTAGAAGCCTTTTCTTTAACAAATAATAAGCCTATTATTTTTCCCTTACACTGGTTTTATCTTATTTATGGTACTACTGGATTCGCTAGCGGAAATACAATACAGGAGGCAATACTTCAGGCAATAGGAGAGATAATAGAAAGGCATAATATCTCAAGAGTGATACAAGATAAGTTGTCTACTCCATCTCTTGATATTTCTTCGATTGATCACCACATTGCAAAGTCATTGATAAAAAAATTCCTTGACGCGGGTATCGAGCTTTATATTAAGGATTTTTCCTTGGGTTTAAACTTTCCAACCATAAGTGTTCTTGCCCACGATTCCAGTCCACCAACAGACACAGTCAGGATATATAATGCGGCTGGCGCACATCTGAATCGTGATTTTGCCTTAATTCGCGCCCTGATAGAGCTGGCTCAGCATAGAGCAGAGATTATTTATAAAGAAAAAAAACAAAAAAGGCCTGGTGGACCTACTTATTGCTTCCCATATTTTAGGACCTTGGAGGATGCTTCATATTTAACAGAAAATGCGGAGATAATCCCTTTGAATAAAATATCCACTTACAGGCATTCAGATCTCAAGATGGAGATAGAGAAGGCGGTAAATTTTATTAAACAGGATAATAATATGGAAGTAATTGTTACTGATACAACTTGTTCTGAATTTCAGATACCGGCAGTAGCAGTAACAATCTCCGGAACGCGGCTTAATCGTCCCAGTACAAGGCTAAATCCCTATTTTTATATGGCCAAGATCTGTATGTATTTAGAAAATTATGAGGATGCCATTGAATATTTTAAAAAATCTATAGAAATTGATCCACAGTATAAAGATACTCCCCAGATTTCCTGTGATATAGCCATTTGTTATAAGAGGCTAAGCATGTATGAACAATCAAAAGAATATTTTGAAAGGACTCTAAACTTATCACCAGAATTGGTTTTTTCAAAGAAATTCATTGGTGATTTCATGGAGGTAATCCAGTCTTTAGGATAGTAAAAATGGAATGTCAAAGAAACAAGGAATGTAAACTTAAAATACCGCAGTTAATGCTGATTACACTTTGACGAATTTGCTCGCATAACGCCTGTCAACGGCTTTAAAATAAATGAATAGAGATAAAATGAGGCATTGGTCTGATTGGCGCTGGCAGTTTTCAAATAGGATTAAGGGACTTGATACACTGTCGGAGTTGTTGCAACTCAAGTGTTCTGAAAGAGAGGTTTATAGAGATTTAACTGCCTTATACAAATATGCGGTTACGCCTTATTATTTTTCCCTGATCGACTGGTCAGATCCCGATGATCCTATAAGGAAACAGTGTATACCTGATCCGAGGGAGATCGAATTTTTCCTTCCAGGTTCAGAAGAAGACCCCCTGGCGGAACGTGCGCATATGCCGGTTCCAGGTCTTATTCACAGGTATCCTGATCGTGTACTGGCAATGGTAACCGGTACCTGTGCTGTCTATTGCCGTCATTGTAACAGAAAACGCACATGGATAAATTCAGAGGCCGGCAGCACAAGAGAGGCATTTTATCGTATGGTGGAATATGTCGCTGCCACTCCCGGTGTTCGTGAAGTCATAGTATCCGGGGGAGATCCCCTAATATTACCCCTGAGCTTGCTGGATGAGTTTTTAAAGGCATTCAGAGAAATCCCTCATGTGGAGGTATTACGTATTGGTACCAGGATTCCTGTAGTTCTGCCCATGCGCATAACCCACGATTTATGTAAAATGCTGGCCAGACATCGTCCTCTCTGGATAAATACTCACTTCAATCACCCCAGAGAGATCACGCCGGAGTCTACAAAAGCCTGTGAAAGGCTCCTCAAGGCAGGTATCCCGATGTCTAATCAGGCTGTTTTATTGAAAGGGGTCAATGATTCCCTCAAGGTTATACAGGAGCTGTGCCTTGGACTTCAGAGAATCATGGTAAGACCTTATTACCTCTTTCAATGTGATGCAGTGCGGGGAACAGATCACTTTAGGACAGATGTCAGAAAGGGTGTTGAAATTATTCAGGAGCTGTGGGGTAAAATAGGTGGTCTGTGCATACCTAACTATGTTGTAGACCTTCCTGATGGTGGAGGAAAGGCCATGGTGGTACCTTCATATTTGCTTGAATTGAACCAGAAAAGGGCAATATTCCGCACCTTTGAAGGAAATATAGTGAAATATCCGTGTCCTGAAGGGGCAGATACCTTGCTTTGATTATATTTTCGGAAAATTTCGTAAATATCGTAATTTACCCCTGTTCTCAGAGGTCATTCCGCCATGGCAGACTGCATGTTTTTCAGCTTCTCTATTCTATTGGATGCAGGAGAGATTGGCCTTTGGCCAGAGACACACTGACTGCAACATCCTTAGCTGAATTTTCCGGTCATTGAGACGTACGATGGACACGCCCCAGTCGGAAACATTCTGGGTCTCGCATCTCTGGTTTTTTGAACGGGATCGTATTCAGGACCTTGGAACTTGCTTTTATTGACGATAAGAAATCAACCCTTTATACAGGCCATGGG
>CAZPDU010000229.1:0-2353 GCA_964585405.1 uncultured Thermodesulfobacteriaceae bacterium
CCCAAATCCGACAAGCAGCTTGAGGAGATCTTCCGGTCCAGGATTCTGGCCATGCTGAAACGCAAGGGCAGGATAGTTGATGATCTTATCCAGAAGCTCGTGAAAAGGTGCCACAGCAACTAAACTGGATAATCTATGCTGTAGGAGTCCAGTTCATGCCTTTTATACCTCAAGGCAGACTCAAATATCATCTGATCTCTTGACAGACCACTCCCAATCGTGATACACAATTTTCATGTCATAGGAATTGGGAGAAAGGGAGTCTGAGGAGATTTTGGGCCCACAATTCAGTGTTCACTGGGCAACCTGCTTCCCAATCCCTGGAAAGCGATTTCCTATCACTTTCCTATCATCAACAACAAGGGAAAGAGGAGATGGTTATGAAGAAATTACTAATCGCGTTGGTGCTGGCGGTCGTGATGGTGTCCGCCACGTCGTGCAATACGCTCCACGGCGCGGGCCAGGACATAGAAGACGTCGGTGACGCGGTGAAAGACGCCACCAACTGAACAAGGACTGGAGCGGCGGTCGGCTCACGGCGCAGAGGAGACTCCCCCGGGCGATGTCCCTGGCGTTATCGGGGTCAGACCTTAAATATTAAATATCTCACTACAGAGTGGCGATCCTCTTGTCGATTTGTGCTACTTGCCTGAAAGCTTTCTTGTTGTTCTTTATTTCCGTTCGTACACGCTTTAGCTGCATGGAGACACTAGCGCCCGTTCCGTAACCCAGTACCTGCCCCGCTTCCCTTTGGTTCATCCCTGCATGCTTACACAGCATCCTTGCCGCGACGGGCCTTGCCAGGGAACCATAAAGTCGACTTTTCAGATCTTCCACGCTGACTCGATACGCCTTTGCCACAACCCTAAGGATAGGGTCCACATCCGTCAGGTCCGCTTCTCGGCGAAACGAGACATCTTCTTTGCGGCCAACTTGGTTCCGGAACTTTTTGTACTCCGCATCCACCCATTTTCGAAATCCTAGATAGTTGATGATCTCATCCAGAAGCTCATGAACTTGCGCCACAGCAACCAAACGGGATAATCTGTGCTGCAGGAGTCCAGTTCATGCCTTTTATACCTCAAGGCAGACTCAAATATCATCTGATATCTTGACAGCCCGATCCCAATCGTGATACACGATTTATAGGAATTGGTAGAAATGGAGTCTGAGGAGATTTTGGGCCCACGATTCAGCGTTCACTGGTCAACCTGCTCCCCAATCCCTGGAAGCGATTTCCTATCACAAATTAAATTAAGGAGGCCGGCAATGAAAAATGTTAAAGTAGTACTGGCATTGCTTTTAGGAATGACCCTGATGGGGTGCAGTGGAGAATTTTGGGGTGGCACGGGCGCTGGGGTCTTAGGGACAGGCGCCGGATATGAAATTCAGGCCGAGCGGCAAATGAGACAGCTTGATGAAGATTTAAAAAACGGAAAGATCACCCAGCAAGAGTACGACATCCGCAAGGACCAGATCAAGAAGGGCTCGTTAATAAAATAAATAAGAAAAGCATTCGTCACCTTTAATGTTATTGCATTTAAATAAAAGTGTTTTAACTTTTATTGTTCAATTTATTAAAATACGAATATGAGGTGAAAAAATGGAATCAGGTGAAACCGGTAGGAAGCTCGCTGAGATGATCAAAAAAGCAATCCGTGATAGTGAACTTACAGTTTCCGAACACAATAAAATTCTAGCCATTGCAGATGGGGATTTAATGATCGACTCGAAGGAACAAAATCTTTTAAAAGAGTTGCAGAATCTGATAGCTAACGGAACCATTAAAAGGGTTCCTGATTAACTATAGGCCGCGCTTTGGCTTTTTTGAAAGATTTGGCTGTTGCTGGAGTTACAGGTGGAATATCTAAATCGGTCCGTCCATGCCCGCTCAAGGGAGGGTTTATTCTATGTGAGACCCGCCGACATGTCTTTTTTCCAATTCCAGAATCTTTCCTTTCAGCTTATATATCTCCCTGTTCAGTCTCCTGACATCCAGGGATTGCTCCGGTTCGTTTCCCGCGTAAGCATGAAAGCGCACGTGGGCAACGTATCCTTTAGAATATAACCACACAGGTCGAAATTAACTTTGAACATACAAGACGCAAAGAACGCTAAGTTTACTTCCTTTGCGAACTTCGCGCCTTGAGCGAAGCGGACGGTGAAAAAATACTCCTACTTACACGCACAGCATAGCATCGCATTGACAAAAACAATGATGAAAATAATTGAACCGTCCCGGTAGTTACCAATAAAGTAGGATACCAACCCTCCGAGGATCAGTATCAGAATGAGAAGCTCTCTGAATTGTGATAAAAACAGCAGCCATAACGGAATTCTTAATTTTGCCCTG
>CAZPDU010000230.1:0-4434 GCA_964585405.1 uncultured Thermodesulfobacteriaceae bacterium
GCAAGTGTAATCATTTCATTATAGAATTTTTCCCTGCCCGATATACAGACGTCTTTAAGAGTGCCGGACTCGATGTTTTTTTCCACAGAGATAACGACCCTCGGACGAGGCAACCCCTGTGTCTTTTGCCTTATCTCTTCCATTCTCGACCGGAGATCTTGTACCATTGACTCTGCCTTTGTGCCAACGCCGCATGTCTTTCCGATAACTGTAATTGAATTGAGTATTCCGGATATGCCTTCATGATTCACCATCAAGGTATTCAGGCCAAGTTCAGGTAGATACCGCCTTGGCCCCTCATGTCCTTCCAGCATAATGACAAGATCCGGACATAACTTGACGATAGATTCGTAGTTGGGATCATAGTAGCCACCAACACGCGTTTTTGTTCGAGCGGCCAGAGGGAAGTCACAGTAGCGGGTAACACCGGCTATACGGTCTTCCACCCCGAGTGCGAATAGAATTTCCGTGATGCTCGGGGCCAGTGAGACGATAAGTCTGTATCCTCCGCTGTTATGGTCTTTTTTATATGTTATGAAATTGAAGTCGCATATCCCCCTGTCGAATTCATTCATTGCCTTCTTTCCCAGATAGCTCGAGGTAAATGAGAGAAGGACAATAGCAACTAAGATAGTCTTCCGGCGCATCAAGCCTGCCTGCTACCAAGAAAACCGTGCATGGACGTGAATAAGTGTTACGCCACTCATAATAACCGGTTCAAGGCCTTATTATTCGACATTGCGCCTAATGCTGCTGATTTCAATGTTCTTCCAGATCAAATCTGAAGGCGATTTGCTTTATTGATGCCACGGCTTTGCCGCTGCGCCTGGCCGGCGAAAAACCGGCCTTCTCAAGCGCCTTTGCCGCAGCGTGGTCAAGGCGTCGATATCCGCTGCTGGTTTCCATTTCGATTTTTCCCGGCGTTCCGTCTGCATGGACTTCAACGATAAACACAACTGTGCCTTCCTCCCCGTTAATGCGCGAGTACCTGGGATACCTTGGTTTTGTCAGACATGTGATGGCTGCAGGACTTGTCACGCCATTTTTACTGCCTTTATTGCCATTGATCTTCGGGTTAACAGCAGCGATTCCGACAGGATGATTATAAGGCTGAGGAAACGGTTCTTTTCTGTTCTGCAGCGAAGGTTTTGCTGAAAGGTGTGGCTTCGTTTCAGATCTCTTGGCATGTACTTTGGAGGGAATAGGTCCTGATTCGTCTTTTCCTTTTGCCTTTTCTTTCCGTATCCCTGATTTGTGTATTTTTTGTGTATGCTGTTGTACAACCAGTTTTTTCTTGGAATATAGAGGGACATCCTTTGTGGGGACCGTATTTTTTAAATTTAGCTCTTTTTTTTCCAAAGACGGCGGCGCAGAAAGGTTTTGCTTGCCGGCCGGCTCGACCGCAGCGGGCATGACGCTGGATACCCCATCGGCTGAAGAGCCGATAATATTGAGCGTGACGGCCGAAGCACCTTTTTTAAAAAAGACCTCGGCGTTGCGTTGCGAGGTGTCCGAGTAGAGTGCGCCTGCATGAATAGTGGCCGAAACAAGTAAGGGGACGATAAAATCAGAGGACCTCATTATTCTTCTACACACTCAAACGAGACTTCCCTGATGCCAGCACTCCTCAACAAATCAAGGACCCTGATGGCAATCCCTATGTCGGCCCTGCGATCGCCGTTGATATAGACGGGAAGTCCCGTTTTTTTGTTAGCACCCCCCATGACTGTTTGCACCAGTCCATCCAGTTCCACGCGTGTCTTGCCGACAAATATGGAGTTGTCTCTTGTTATGGTTATACCGACATATTCGTTTCTGTTCACTACCGCTGTTGAAGCACTGGGCAGGTCTACGCTGAGTCCATGGTGAACAACCATGGACAGCATGGCATAGATAAAGAAAATCAGCAGGAGAAAGACAACATCGATAAGCGGAAGCATTTCTACCCGGGCCTTTCTGTTTTCATATCCGCTACGTATCATGATCGTGTTTCTCCAGCCCATTGCGATATGCAGCCTCGAAACGGACTACGGTCTTATTGATTTCCTTAGTCTCTTTCTTTACCTTTGCCACCAGGTAATTAAAGGGAATCAGTGTCATCAGTGCCACGGTGAGTCCCGCAGCCGTTGTAATCAGAGCTTGAGCAATGCCTCCAGTTACTGCCTTTGGATCTTCGATACCGCTATGACCCAAAAGATCGAAGGAATCGATGATTCCAAGCACGGTCCCAAGAATTCCGAGCAGAGGGGCCATGGTGATAATGGTGTCCAGAATGTCCAGCCCCCGTTTCATACTTTCGATTTCATCCTCTGCTGCAACTTCCATGCTTTCCCGAAGTCCACAGCCCCGATTAGCAAGTCCTGAGATCACTATCCTGGCCAGGAAATCAAGTCGGTCAATCTCCATTTTCCTGTCGTTACTATCGTGAAGGATGCCTCTGCAGTCTCCGGATTCAGTCTGGCTTAAGATTTTTCCGAGGCGATTCCTGTCTCTGCGCCTCTGTTCCTTCCACCAGAAAATAATTCTCTCAATGGAAATCGTCAGAGACACAATAGAGCATAAAAGAAGCGGCCACATAATGGGACCACCCCTTAGAAACATATCTCTCATATAAAATACTCCTATGAAAATACTAACTAAATAATGTCTACCAGAATGACAATTTGCATCCTGCAAACGCAGAGAGTTCAGGCGTACCAAATCCTTTTATCTCTTCGTAGTCTTCGTCCAAAAGGTTTTCCACCCTTCCAAATATCTGTATATTCCCTGTAATATCGTACGATGCAGCCAGATCGATCAATACGTAATTGTCCAATTCCACACGTGTAGCAGGCCAGTTGGAATAGTCGTTGTCATCTCGCTTACCAGCATAGACGAGGTTCAGGTTTACATTTCCTTGATCCATGAATTGATAATTTACATTGAGCGCAAATTTGTTCTGGGCCCTTCTAAGGAGGTCCTTTCCGGTTTCTTTGTCCTCTGTATCCGTATAGGTATAGCTGGCCAGAAAGGTAAGGTCGTCAATCGGCCTCAGGGACGCGAAAATCTCGATTCCTTGGGTTTGCGCCTCGGCGACATTGATATATCTTGATGTACCGCTTTCAAAATCAATCAAGTCGTCAAAATCGTTATTGAAATAGGTAAGGCCTAAGCTCAGTTTGTCATGAAATATAGACTGTTCTATACCGATATCCCATCCAATGCTCTCTTCGGGATCCAGATTCTTTTCACCATACTGGGAATAGAGGTGGTATAGCGTAGGGGCCTTGAAGCCGGTACCGAAGCTTCCTTTAAGCCTGGTTCCTGTTCGATGGATAAGGTAGGCAGATGTTATGCGATAGGTGGTTTCAGTCCCGAACCTGCTGTGATCGTCTATACGCAATCCCAGGGTAGTGAACCATGAATCCCACAGTTTGATCTGGTCCTGCAGATAGTAACCGGTCGTTCGAGCGGTCTTTTCCTGGAAACTGTCAGCATAGGGACCCCAGGCGCTTTCTGAATAGTATTGGGACTCGCCTTTTTCTTCTTCGTTTTCTATGCCGAAGGTCATTGTGTTTGTTTTATGAAGGTAGAGATTGTGCTGCCAGTCAAACTTGTATATTTCTCCCTCATAGGAACTGCGATCAAGGTCCAGGGGATGATCCCAGTCGATATCGTTGCTATAGTCACGGTCAAGATCGGTCAGGGAGAATCCGAGCTTCTGTTCCCAAAGTTCATTGAACAGGAAAAGTCGTGCCTGAGTTCTGAGAAAAAGTTGTTTCAGGTCCGCTTTATTGTTCGGGTCGTCGCCTCCCATGCCCCCGGAATTGTCAATGTCGGCATTGGCGTTTATATATCGCAGGATTAAATCGGCATCGAAATTTTCTGTCGGAGTTACCCCCAGCCTTGCGGAGATAGACGTGTTTTCATAATTATCTCTTTCGTGGTTGTGGTCTTTTTCATTGGCAGCGGATATGCCGTCCGTATCCCAGTGGTGTATTCCAAATGAATAGTTGGTCCACTGATTGCCTCCGCTGAATCCGCCTTTTTCTCTCCAGGTATTGAAAGAACCACCCTCGGCGGACATGAAGCCTTGAAGTCTACCTTTCCCCCGCTTTGTGATGATGTTGATAACCCCTCCGATAGCATCGGAACCGTACAATGTGCTTTGCGGCCCGCGGATGACCTCTATACGTTCTATGTTATCAGTGGTCAGGTTGGCAAAATCATAAGAACGTCCGGGTGTAATCGGGTCGTTCATCTCCACGCCGTCTATCAGGACCAGGGTATGCTCTGACTGTGCCCCCCGGATAAACACAGAGGTCTGGCCTCCAGGGCCTCCTGAACGAATGACATCCAAAGCAGGTACTGTGCGCAGGACTTCAAGAACCGTGGTGTTTTGCCTTTCTTCGATCTGCTGGCTGGTGATGACGGTTATTGAACTACCCACCTCCC
>CAZPDU010000231.1:0-20887 GCA_964585405.1 uncultured Thermodesulfobacteriaceae bacterium
CGGCAGTTCACGAAATGGCCGAGACAGTAAAGGCCAGCGCAGAGGCGTAAAACGTTTCGGCGGTCAGATCGTAAGGGCCGGAAATATCCTGGTCCGGCAGTTGGGAACGAAGTTCCATCCGGGACGAAATGTGGGCGTAGGTAAGGATTATACCTTGTTTGCAAAAGCAGATGGGGTCGTTAAGTTCGAGATAGTGCAAAATAGGAAGCGAGTCAGCGTTTACCCTATGCAGGGCGCTGCTTCCTGATCCCTCCATCCATAGATAAATCTTATCTCAACAAACTGAACTGTCGAGCGAAAAAGCTCTGCTGCCGGCGAACTCATTGTATATCGAATGCCCCAGTCATTTTTTGGGGGCGGATTCGCCGGTTACGGGAATTGCGGACTGTCTGATTGCACAAGCAAAGCGAAACAGCCGGCATATGAATAAAAAACAGGGCTTTGATTCCTGCGACCCAGAGGCTGAAGTACCAGTTGCTGGCAGGATCTTGAAGCCCAATGGGTAAGCCCTGCCTGATATTTCCGGTTTTGCACTTTCACCAACCGTCGATAGATAATATAGATGATTTGAACCAGAGCAATTGCATAAATGAAAGGGCTCCAAGGTTCGAGGTGCTGTGTTGTTGAAGATGCGTATAGAAGAAGTACTCTTGAACAGTAAATTCTGGACCCCTGAACCTTCATTGCAGATATAGATTTCTGGTGATTTATGGATTTTGTTGATCAGGCCAAAATATACGTCAAGGCTGGAGACGGAGGGGCCGGGTGCGTAAGCTTTCGCCGGGAGCGTTTTGTCCCCAAGGGGGGACCTGACGGCGGTGATGGAGGCCGCGGAGGAGATGTCACCTTCCGGGTGAATAGCGGACTCAATACACTCCTTTCTTTTCGCAGGAAGCGTCACTTTAAGGCAGGAAACGGTCAGGCAGGAAGAGGGAAAAATCAGCAAGGCAGGAGCGGTGAGGATATAGAAATACAAGTACCTCAAGGCACGGTAATAAAGGATTCTGAAGACGTATTTGTACTTGCGGATCTTACAGATCCGTCAGCCAGCTGGGTTGCCGCCAGGGGAGGGCTGGGCGGCAAAGGAAACGCCCATTTTGTGTCATCAACACGTCAGGCGCCTCGCCATGCTCAGCCCGGCCTCCCCGGGGATGAGCGGTGGCTGATTCTTACGTTAAAGCTTATTGGTGACGTGGGACTGATCGGCCTTCCCAATTCAGGGAAGTCAACGCTTCTCGCGAGGATATCGGCGGCAAGGCCTAAGATAGCGGATTATCCCTTTACCACCCTTGTGCCCAATCTGGGTGTGGTGGAGCTCCCGGATGACAGGACCATGGTAGTAGCTGACATACCGGGTCTTATTGAGGGAGCCCATAAGGGCGTAGGCATGGGTCTTGATTTTTTAAGACATATCGAGAGAACCAAGGTCCTGCTGTATGTTCTGGATGCCTCTAAAGGGAAAGAGTCTGTCCTGCACAGCTACCAGACTATCAGAGAGGAAATAAAAAAATACCATGTACCTCTTCTTGAAAAGCCTCAGGCCGTGGCCTTAAATAAGATAGACATTACAGACGAGGTCAGTATAGAGAGGGCCAGAGAGGCCTTGGCGGAAGAAGGACACAGGATTTATAGTATTTCAGCCCTTACTGGATTTGGAATATCTCTGCTTATAGAGGACTTATATAAGATAGTGAATTCAGGAACTGATGATTTGTGATTGAATAATTCACAGTTCCCTGATTATAAGTATGTAAATAGTGCCCACTGGCGACTTTAGAGTATCTTTGCCACGTATTGTCTGACTGATCATCGGCTGTTTTTAGATATAAATACAAAAAAGAAGAATTCTAAACTATTAAACAAGCAGAAATCGGAGAACAATTTAATAAATGGAAACTATGCCACGGATAGAAGGTCGTAAATTTTTAAAATCCGTACGCAAGGTTGAAATAAAGGTGGGAAGCGCTGTTCTTACTGACGAAAATGGCCTTAATGATCAGGTAATAGATGACCTTTGCGCCCAAGTGGCCTTACTTCGCAAAGAAGGTCTGGAGATTACCATTGTTTCCTCCGGGGCCATAGCTGCCGGCCTGGGGAAAATGCCGTGGCTTCAGGCACCTAAGACCGTTCCGGAGAAACAGGCAATGGCCGCACTTGGACAGGGCCGTCTCATTCAGGCCTATGAGGATGCCTTCAGTAATCACAACATCCACGTGGCACAGATTCTGCTCACCAGGGAAGGATTGGTTTCCAGGTATCGTTACCTTAATGCAAAAAATACCCTGCAGACCTTGTTACAGTGGAATATTATTCCAATTATCAATGAAAATGACACCGTGGCTACAGAGGAGCTTCAGTTTACTGACAACGACGCCTTGGCCGCACTGATTGTAAATCTGGTGGAGGCTGAGGTCCTTATCTGTCTTAGTGATGTGGACGGGCTTTATAACGGAGATCCGAGAGAAAAACCAGACACAAAGCGCGTTCCTGAGGTATCAAAGATAGACAAGTCAGTAACCGATCTTGCCAGTGATTGCCTGGGAAGGGCCGGTCGTGGAGGTATGAAGTCTAAATTGGAGGCAGCCCAAATGGTGACGGCTTGCGGTATTCCTATGCTGGTTGCCAAGGGCAGGACCGACCGAATATTGACTCGAATATTTGCCGGAGAAGACCTGGGCACGTTATTTTGTGCAAGCAAACGCAGGATATACGGGCGAAAGCCATGGATTGTATTCACCCTTGCTCGGGAAGGCGTACTTGAAATCGATCAGGGGGCAGTAAGGGCAATGGTGGATAATGGTAAGAGCCTTTTGCCGGTAGGGATCAGGGCAGTTCAGGAGGACTTTGAGGCCGGAGCATGTGTCGTATGCCGTGACAGTTCGGGGAAAGATGTCGCTGTAGGGCTAAGCAACTATAATTCCCGGGATATACGTAAAATTTGTGGTTGTCATACAGGTGAAATATATGACATAATCGGTCATCAGGGGACGAGCGAGGTCATACACAGGGATAATATGGTGGTTTTATTATGAGTGAAATACAGAGTTTAATAGCAAAAATGGCCAAAGAGGCAAAGAAGGCGGCAAGAGAGGTTGCCAAGCTCTCGACTACGGTAAAAAACGATGTCCTGCTGAGGACTGCGGAAAGAATAATAGAGGTCCGGGAAAGGCTGCAGGAGGAGAACGAAAAAGATCTTAAAAAGGCAAGAGACAAGGGTGTTGGTTCTGCCTTCATGGATCGCCTCAGGCTGTCGGACAAGGTCATTGATTCCATGGCTGAAGGCCTCAAGGATGTGGCTGTCCTGCCGGATCCTGTGGGCGAGATTTCGAAGATGTGGAAGAGACCAAACGGCCTTACAGTGGGCAAAGTACGAATACCCCTGGGTGTAATCGGAATGATTTACGAGTCCAGACCGAATGTAACCATAGATGCGGCAGGCCTCTGTCTCAAGGCTGGGAATGCCGTGATACTTAAGGGGGGATCAGACGCCCTCTATTCCAATCTGGCCTTGGCCTCCATACTGCAGGAGGTACTGATGGAGTTTTCTGTGCCTGCGGGAGCGGCGCAGGTAGTATCAACCATTGACAGGGCGGCGGTTACAGAACTTCTGAAAAGAGAAGAAGAAATAGATGTCATAATCCCGAGGGGGGGTGAAGGCCTTATACGTTTTGTTGCCGAGCACTCCCGTATACCTGTGCTGAAGCACTATAAAGGCGTGTGTCACGTCTATATAGACAAGTGGGCCGATTTAAATATAGCCAGAGAGGTCTGTTTTAATTCCAAGGTGCAGAGGCCAGGGGTCTGTAATGCCATGGAAGGCATGCTTGTACACAGAAATATTGCAGATGAATTTCTACCCTTAATGGCCAAGTCATTTAAGGATGCCAATGTGGAACTCAGGGGATGTGAGCGTACCTGTGCATTGGTGCCTTTTGCAAAAGCGGCCACTGATGAGGACTGGGGAACTGAGTTTTTGGATCTGATCCTGGCTGTAAAGGTGGTTGACGACATGGATGAGGCCATGGACTATATTGCCCGCTACGGTTCAAATCATACTGATGCAATAGTCACCAGGGATTACGCAAGGGCGAGGAGGTTTCTGTCAGAAGTGGATTCGTCTCTGGTCATAGTAAATGCTTCAACTCGGTTTAACGACGGTGGACAGTTGGGCCTTGGAGCAGAGATAGGAATTAGCACATCCAAGCTGCATGCCTATGGTCCAATGGGGCTTGAGGAGCTAACTACCACAAAATTCATAGCCTTCGGTGACGGCCAGATAAGGAGCTAGTGTGCGCATAGGTCTGTTGGGAGGTACGCTGGACCCTGTCCACTTCGGCCATCTCAGGTCGGCTGAGGAGATCAGAGAGGTCATGGAACTGGATGAAATCTGGTTTATGCCTGCCGCCCTGCCGCCGCATAAAGAAGCATCAAATATTACCTCCTTTATCCACCGTCTTGCCATGGTGGAGCTGGCAGTAAGTTCTAATGAATTTTTCAAGGCAACAGCTATTGAGGGCGAACGCATCGAGCCGTCATATTCCATTGATACCTTAAAGGAACTCAGAAAAAGGCATAAAAACAAGGTTGAATTTTTCTTTATTCTGGGCAGTGACGCATTTCTTGACATTGAGACATGGAAGGACCATGACAGCCTTACGGACTATGGTTCTCTGGTGATAATGAGACGGAGTGCTGAAGACTCGTCAGTATTGAAGCAGGTAATATCACGGGCATTTCCGAGTCATCGTATGCACGGGGAAAAGGACCTCTTTGTCGCCCATGATAAAGGTGCTATCTACCTTTATTCTGTGACTCACCTCGCCATTTCAGGAACTGATATACGGCGTAGGGCAAGAGAGGGGCTTTCTGTGCGTTTTCTCGTCCCTGAAAAAGTCAGGATATATATGGAAAAAAATAGCTTGTATGCTGAGCCGGCAGGCGATCCCTCACCATCTACAGGGCAAAAAGAATCTAAAGTTTCATCTTTAGCAGGGCCAGTTCAACAAATAGTTGCTGGAATCCTTGAAAACAAAGGGGAACAGGTTGTAATCCTGGACATGAGAGGGGTCTCTCCTCTTGCTGATTTTTTTATCATCTCCCATGGACGATCAACCAGACATGTTCAGGGTATTGCAAACAAGTTGCGCAAGGACCTCAGCAAAAAGGGAATAAGGTGCAGAGGAGCTGAAGGGGAAAAGGAGGGTAAGTGGATATTAATGGACTATAGCGACGTTATTGTACACCTGTTTTACGAGCCCACAAGAGATTTTTATGACCTTGAAGGCCTTTGGAGTGAGGTTCCGAGAATTATATTTTAGTACCTGTGCTATAATCATTCTATATGAAAGATCCGATCTGTGAGTTCAAGGGGGTAAGTAAGGACTATTCCAGTCGACATGGTTTTTTTGCTACAGATTCATACAAGATTAAGGCATTAGACAGGATCAATCTGTGTGTTAAACAAGATGAGATTTTGGGACTTGTCGGAGAGAGTGGCTGTGGAAAATCCACGCTGGCGAAAATAGCATTGGGGGTTGAATCTCCTACCACTGGACAGGTCTTCTTTTTCGGACATGACATCTCTGGTTTTGATAAAGCCAGGATGAAAGTTTTTCGGCGTCAGGCACAGATGGTTTTCCAGGATCCCTTTTCATCGCTAAATCCTAAAAAGACGGTCTTGAAAATCCTCAGCGAACCACTGAAAATACACAAGCTGTGTCCAGGGGGCCTATATAAGGAACGTGTGTCAGAACTTTTACAGGAAGTCGGACTGAGCGAACGGATCCTGAGCCGCTATCCTCATGAATTCAGCGGAGGCCAGCGTCAGCGCATCGGTTTGGCCAGGGCGCTTGCCACAAGGCCCAGAATGATAGTTGCAGACGAGCCTACATCTGCTCTTGATGTCTCTATACAGGCCCAGATCATAAATCTGCTTCTTGACCTTCAGGAAAGGCATGAACTCTCTTTTCTTTTTATCTCTCATGACCTTCCTGTTATACAATTTTTAAGTCATCGTGTAGCAGTCGTGTATAATGGCCAGCTTATGGAATTAATGCCCAAAAGTGCATTTCTTCATTCACCAGGTCGCCCGGTCACCAAATCATCAAATTCCCATCATCCTTATACATCGCTCCTTCTGAGCTCTGTGCCTGTTCCGGATCCAAAGTTGCGCAGAGAGGTAAAGGAAGGAGATCATGAAGCCACTCTTAATTATAAAGGTGACAAATATCAGGATGGATGCGCCTTTTACCCCAGGTGTGATCTGGCTATAGACAGATGTGGCGTCGAACGCCCTTTATTGAAGGAAATCGAAAAAGATCACTTTATTGCGTGTCACGTTATAACTTGAATCGAGAGGTCATCTGTTAAATATGAATATTTTATTTTAGAAAATCAGGGTATTACACTAATCAAAAATAACACCTGACAGATAAAAATTTGTGACCGCAGGAAAATTCTTCTGTCAGGGCGGCAGGCGGCTGACTGCTGGGGTCCATCGCTCGATTTAAGTCATAAAAAACAGGAGCAGGCAAGTCAAAATGGATATAGAAGATACTATTACAGATCTGCTTGAGACAGATGACCGGGGAGATTCTTTAGAAATACCGGAAGAGCTCCCCCTGTTGCCGGTAAGGGACGTCATTGTCTTTCCTTCAATGATTATTCCACTTTTCATTGGAAGAGAGGCCTCTGTGGCCGCGATAAACGAGGCCATGGCCGCTGACAGGATGATTTTCCTTGTTACACAGAAGGACGCCTCAGAGGAGACCCCGTCCAAGGATGGATTGTACAGGACCGGCGTTGTGGCCATGATAATGAGGACACTGCAGCTGCCTGACGGACGTCTCAAGGTCCTGGGTCAGGCCCTTGTAAAGGGTACTATTCAGGAATTCCTGCAGGAGAAGCCTTGCTTTAGGGTCCGTATGAAGACGGTCAAAGAGGAAGAATCCGCTGAGATATCTGTAGAGGTAGAGGCGCTTATTCGAAACATAAGGGATCAGGCAGAAAAACTGTTTAACCTCAAGGGCGTCTTCACTCCTGAGATGGGTGCTATCTTAAGTGGTGTTGAGGAGCCGGGCAGGCTGGCGGATATCGTTGCATCTAATCTTAACTTAAAATCCGCCGAGGCACAGCGTCTGCTGGAAATGACAGATCCCCTGGCGCGTTTAAGGGAAGTAAATAATCTGCTCACCAGGGAGCTTGAGGTCTCCACTGTGCAGGCTAAAATCCAGTCTGATGCCAAGGAGGAAATGACCAAGACCCAGAGAGAATATTTTCTCCGCGAACAGTTGATGGCCATAAGGCGGGAGCTGGGAGAAATCGACGAAAAGTCTGAAGAATTGGCTGATCTCAGAGAGAAGGTCCGCAAGGCCAAGATACCCAAGGAGGCGGAGAAGGAAACCCTTAAACAGATCCAGAGACTCGAGTCCATGCATCCAGAGGCCTCTGAGGCATCTATGGTAAGGACATATATCGATTGGCTGATCGATGTTCCCTGGTCAAAAAATACAAAGGATAAACTGGATGTACGCAGGGCACAGAAGATTCTGGATGAGGATCACTATGATCTTGAAAAGGTCAAGGAACGCATAGTTGAATATATCGCTGTCAGAAAACTCAACCCTTCTTTAAAGGGACCAATTTTGTGCTTTATAGGTCCACCGGGAGTCGGGAAGACGTCTCTGGGACGTTCCATAGCCAGAACCATCGGTAAAAAATTTATCAGGATATCTCTTGGAGGTGTCAGAGATGAGGCTGAAATTCGGGGTCACCGCAGGACCTATATTGGTGCCCTTCCAGGGAGAATCATACAGGGACTCAAGAGGGCCGGGAGCAACAATCCTGTTTTCATGATGGATGAGGTGGACAAGATAGGGGCGGATTTTCGGGGGGACCCGGCTGCAGCCCTTCTAGAGGTTCTCGATCCTGAACAGAACAATTCATTCACTGATCATTACCTGGATCTGCCTTTTGATCTTTCAAAGGTGTTATTTATACTGACAGCAAATGTATCAGATACAATTCCATCTGCCCTTTTTGACAGATTGGAGGTGATTCATCTATCGGGTTATACCAGTGAAGAGAAAAAGGCCATTGCCAGGAAATATCTGATCCCCAGACAGCTCAAGGAGCATGGGCTTTCAGAGAAGGTCCTGAAGATTTCAGATGCCACGCTAATCAGGATAATTTCAGACTATACCCAGGAGGCGGGACTTCGGGAACTGGAGAGGCAGATAGGCGCAATTTGCAGAAAGGTGGCAAGGAGGATTGCCGAGAGCGGAAATGCGACCTTTAAAATTACCAGCGCCAATATTAAACATTATCTTGGTATTCCGAAGTATGAGACAGATCTGGAACTGGAAGAGAGCCAGATAGGGGTCGCAACAGGGCTTGCATGGACCCCTTTCGGGGGAGAGATCCTTCGTGTTGAGGCCAGCATAATGAAGGGTAAAGGTAAACTGACTCTTACCGGGCTGATGGGTGACGTCATGAAGGAGTCAGCCCAGGCTGCCCTAAGTTATGCAAGATCCAGGGCCGAAGAGCTTGGTATTGACCCTAATGTCTTTGAGGAAAAGGACATACACATACATGTGCCGGCCGGGGCCATACCCAAGGACGGTCCTTCCGCAGGCATAACCCTTACCACAGCTCTGGTCTCTGCCCTGGTTCATCGGCCAGTCAGTAAGGATGTGGTCATGACCGGGGAAATAACCTTGCGCGGCAGGATACTCTCTGTCGGAGGCATAAAGGAAAAGGCCCTGGCGGCATTGAGGGCCGGCATTTATACTGTTATAATTCCAGAGCAGAACCTGATAGACCTGGAAGAGATACCGGCAAACATCCGCAGAAAACTCGATTTTAAGCCGGTTCGGCATATGGACGAGGTGCTGGATATTACTATTGGGCCTCGACCCTGGGTCAATATAAATAGCGAATGAGACTACTGTTTACATTTCCATGCACTGAAATTATTCAATGGAGACCTTATGTACCTTAGGATTGATCGCGATCGCCTGGCTGACACATTCAGAAAACTTGTTTCGATAGACAGTCCCTCAAGAGAAGAGAAGGGTGTGGCAGACTGTATCAGGAAAATCCTGAAAGAGGAAACAGGGGCAGAGGTTATAGAAGATCGATCAAAGAGTCAGACAGGCTCTGAAAGCGGCAACATCATTGCACGAATTCCAGGCACAGAGAAGGTGGCACCGCTATTTTTCAATGCCCACATGGACACCGTGGAACCGGGAAGAGGGATCAGGGCGGTCTTAAAGGACGGGATTTTTCGCAGTGACGGGTCCACAGTCCTGGGTGCAGATGATAAGGCGGCTGTAGCCATACTCATTGAGGTGGCACGGCTGCTAAAAGAGCATCGGGTCTCTCATGGTCCTATTGAGTTTCTGTTTACTGTATGCGAGGAAATCGGACTGCTGGGGGCCAAATCGCTGGATCCTGCTTTGCTCGAGGCCAGGGCCGGGTATGCTCTTGATTCAGATGATCCGGAAGTCTTAATAAATCAGGCACCTTGTGCCGTTCGTTTCAAGATCAGGGTTATTGGCAAGGCTGCCCATGCGGGTCTTAATCCAGAACTGGGAATAAATGCCATAAAGATTGCAGCCAGGGCCCTGGGAGAAGTACCCTTGGGCCGCATTGATGATTATACCACTGCCAATATCGGGTTGATACGTGGTGGCAAGGCGACCAACATAGTACCTGAAGAAGTGGAGCTGGAGGGCGAGATACGCAGCCACAATCCCCAGAGATTAAAGGACGTCTGGGACCAGATCCTCGAGGTCTTTCAGAGAATCGTTCTGGAATTCAGGCCGGAGGGTGACCACTGCCAGGAAAGGCCGGGATTTCCCTTGGTCAAGACAGAGGTAATTGACGATTATCCTCTGATGTCGGTCTTTGAAGGGCATCCCCTGATTACCACTGCCGTGAGAGCGGCAAAGGGACTTGGAAGGGATCTCAGATTAAACATGACCGGAGGCGGGAGCGATGCCAATATCTTCAACTCCAAAGGCCTTGCTACAGTGATTATGGGAATCGGTATGCAGAATGTCCACTCCACATCAGAGTATATAAGGCTGGATGATATGATAGCTGCTGCAGAGTTAGTATTGGAGATAATAAGGAAATGGGATGTGACCGAAGGGCCTTGAGGCTCAGGATTTCTTTTGTTGATCCCTGAACTTATTTCTGCACTTTTCACTGCAAAAGTAATATGTCTTTCCTTGCCAGTTAAGGGATAAGGCATCCTTTTTAGCGCAATATACGCCGCATACAGGATCCTGCACCAGTATATCTGTTACGGGTGACTTACCATCATGTTTTGAACCGGTTTTCAGAACCTTTCGCGACTTGAGTCCTTTTAAAAGGCCTTTTATGACATAGTAGACCACCAGTAATAAGACAGAAAGCACAATAAAGCGCACCATGGGTTATTTACCCCTCTGTTGTTCTTTTTGATTCAATCTGCGGATTTTCGGGCTGTCTTCAGGGAGTTCAGCCAGGAGTTCCAGCACTGTTTTATTCCATGGAAGAAGCAGGAGATTTGGGGCAAGCTCAGCCCAGGGGGCCAGTACGAAACTCCTGGTGGAAAGGCGGGGATGGGGCACATAAATTTGTTGATTAGATGTGTGGATTGTCACCCCCTCCATAAAGAGCAGGTCCAGATCAATGGGCCTGTCTTCTTTTCCCCCGCGGACTCGACCCATGGCATTTTCAATTCTCAGCAGGTTGGAAAGCAGATCCTCAGGGCCAAGGGCGGTAACTATTTCTGCCACGGCATTTATGAACCATTGGGACGTATCTATATCAACCGGCTCGGTCTCATACCAGTGTGAGCAGCGTAAAAAATCTATTTGGGGATGTGCGGACAAAAGTTCAAGGGCCTTAACACAGTTTTCAATCCTGTTACCAAGATTGGCCCCCAGACCAATATATGCCTTTTTCCAGCAGTGCGCTTTATCAGACACCAAATTTTATCTTATTCCCGATTCCATTAAAGTATTTGTCTAAATCTATCAACAGCCTCTGCAAGACGCTCCTTTGATACGGTTAACGCCATGCGTACATAACCCTCACCGGATTGGCCAAAGCCGTTTCCAGGTGTACAGACTATCCCTGCCTTTTCAAGCAGCAGGGAGCTGAAATCCTTAGATGTATAACCTTTGGGAACTGGAGTCCAGACATAAAAGGTGGCTTTGGGGACAGGGGTATCAAGACCCAGGTCCCGCAGACCTGAGACCAGTACGTCCCTGCGCTGCCTGTATATCTCCTGCATTTTGCGAATACAGGATTGATCACTTTCCAGTGCCGCGATGCCGGCCTCCTGAACGGCCTCAAACTGTCCGGAATCTATATTGGATTTCACCTGTGCAAGCGGACCGATCAGTTCCGGGTTCCCCACGGCAAATCCTATACGCCAGCCGGTCATGTTATAAGTCTTTGACAGTGAATGAAATTCCAGACCTACTTCCTTGGCACCCTCAGTTTCGAGGAAGCTCGGGGCGATGTATCCATCATATGTCATTTCACTGTAAGCATTGTCGTGACAGACAATAATGTTATTTTCCTTTGCAAAATTAACGACCCGGGCAAAGAACTCCGGCGGGGCCACCGCGGCAGTCGGATTGTTCGGATAATTGATCCACAGGATTTTTGCCCTTTTCAGGATATCGTCCGATATGGAGTCAAGGTCCGGCAGAAAATCGTTTTCAGCAATTAAGGGCAGATAATAAGTCTCGCCGCCGCTAAATAGTGTCCCAATATTATAAACAGGGTACCCAGGGGTAGTTACCAGCACCACATCACCGGGATCTACAAATGCGAAAGGAAAATGAGCTATACCCTCTTTTGATCCTATAAGTACAACTACCTCGCTGGCAGGATCAAATGACAGGTTAAACCTCTTTTTATACCATTCGGCTGCTGCCTTGCGGAAAGAAAGCATGCCTCGGGATGATGGATAACGGTGATACTGAGCCTTCTGAACAGAATCCAGCATGCGTTCCACAATAAACCTGGGTGTGGGCAGATCCGGATCACCAATACCTAAATCAATAATATCTACGCCTTTTTCCCGGACCTCCGCCTTCATTCGGTCGAGCTCCAGGAAAAGATATGGTGGCAGCTGTTGTAATCGCGCGGATTTTGTAAAAATCATTGAAAAGACCTCGAATTTGTCATTCTTTAACCTAAATTAAGCTGTTAGCCTTTAGCGGTTAGCTATCAGTTTGATGATTACAGGAAATTCTGCTATTACAAAACTCTACCCATGGGGTGTTTTCCCGATCAACGTAACACCCTGATTTCTCAAGGTAAATATCAATGGCTAACAGCCAATCGCTCAATTCAGGTTCAAGGGAAGAGGAAAAAATAATTATTTGAGCCCCAGTACATCCTGCATATCATAAAAACCTGGCGGCTGGTCAACGATCCAGAGGGCTGCTCTCACTGCCCCTTTTGCGAATGTATCCCGGTTTGAGGCCTTGTGAACTATCTCGATACGCTCACCTGTGCCCCCGAAAAGCACCGTGTGTTCACCAACTATGTCCCCGGCTCGCAGGGTCTGAATACCTATTTCTTTCCTGGTCCTTTCGCCAATGAATCCATGTCTTTCAAACAGACCCACCTCTTCGAAATCCCTGCCGAGAGAGGCGGCAATAACCCTGCCCAATTGAAGTGCCGTGCCGCTCGGGGCATCCTTTTTCATTCTGTGGTGTGCCTCTACAATCTCGACGTCATAGTCATCACCGAGTACCCTGGCCGCAGTGTCAACCAGCCTGTAGAGCAGATTAATCCCTACACTCATATTGGGCGCCAGTATACAGGGGAAATCCTTTGAGAGTCGTCTGACTTCGCCCATTTCTTCACCCGTTAATCCCGTGGTTCCTATAACCATTGCCTTCCCGTTTAAGGCTGCGATGCGGGAGTGTTTCAGACTGGCTTGGGCGATAGTGAAATCTATGATGACATCTCCCTGATCTATAACGGAATCAAGACTGTCTGCCACAATAACTCCCAACGGCCCGATTCCCGCAATGACCCCGGCATCCTTCCCGACAGCAGGGCTGTCCGGGTGTTCAAATGCCGCCTTGAGAGTGATCCCTTCGGTATTATGAATCATATTTGTTATGCGACCGCCCATGCGGCCACCTGCACCGGCTACTACGGCTCGGACCATATTTCCTCCTAAAACTCAGCGGTCAAGCAATCTGGTTTTTTACGACCGCCGGTTTATCATATATTAAAATAATTAAATTGTTATCGTACTGCAAAATCCGAAAAATATATTTCCGCTAAAAAAACCATATATGAACAGCAAGAAACCCTGCTGTACTTTAATGTAAGCTGCCCATTGTGCGTTTACAGTGAATCAAAGAATCGAGGCAATTTACCCGGATTCTGTTTTGTCAGCAGAATCAATTCTTACCTGACCAGCTTGAGTCCCTGCAGAATCCCTTTCAGCTTCTTGGTGTTGACTTCACTCATCGGGGCCAAGGGGAGACGAACTTCGTCTGTTGGTATCTTGCCCATCATCGCAAGAGCGGTCTTGGCCGGAACGGGGTTTGTCTCATAAAAAAGGGCGTCAAACAGCGGAAACAGTCTCAGATGCAGCTGCCGAGCCCTTAAAAGATTACCCTTTTTAAATGCGTTTACCATAGCGGCCATCTCTTTCGGCACCACATTTGATGCAACAGAGATGACACCCCTGCCTCCAATGGTCATGATGGGGAAGGCGGTAAAGTCGTCTCCGGACAGCACTATGAAGTTTTTAGGGCACAGACGGATCACATCTGTTACCTGTCTCAAATTCCCTGTAGCCTCCTTTATGCCAATAACGTATCTGTTTTTGGCACAGCGCGCTACTGTTTCGGGAAGCATGTTTACACTTGTGCGTCCGGGCACGTTATAAAGGACCATGGGAAACCTGCATTCATCCGCAACGGCCATAAAGTGCCTGTATAATCCCTCCTGACTGGGCTTGTTATAATAGGGTGTGATCACCAGGGCCGCGTCCGCACCGGCATTCTTCGCATGCTTTGTGAGCATGATGGTCTCTGTGGTGGAGTTGGAGCCTGTTCCGGCGATTACCGGTACACGACCCTTCACGGTCTCTATAGTGATCTCCACTACTCTCATATGTTCTTCGTGACTCAGAGTGGCGGATTCGCCGGTAGTACCGCAAGGTACTATGCAATGGGTCCCTGCCTTTATATTCCATTCTATAAGGTTTTTAAGGGCCTCCTCATCCAGTTTTCCGTCCTTGAATGGGGTTACTATGGCAACAATGGCCCCACCGATTTCTTTCTTTTGTCCCTTGCGCGTATTTTCGCCCTTTTTACCTGCCGTGATCTTTTTCGCCATAATTTTCACCCTCCACCAGTACGACTTTTCTGAAATTTTTTTGAAAAGCATTCATTTTTTGATATATAGATTATTAAAGGTTTTATTGTCTGAGGGCAAGTACCGTTAAGAATAATTAAGGGATGGAAAAATTCAGTAATTCGATAATTTAAGGTCTGAGGTATTTACTGGAGAATCTTAAATTCCTTTAACAGTTTGAAATTATAGGAAACAGTGGACATCCTCATCATTCCGATGAAGGGCGGAATTCGGGATTTTTTTTAAGGCGTTCAAGCTCTGTACGCCGGTTGAGGTCAGTAATGAAAAGAAAAGTTGTATCCTCGAGTGAATAAAAAAAGACTTTTAGTCATTGAAGACGAGATCTCAGTGGCCAAACAGCTTAAGTGGGGTCTGGGAAAGGATTATGAGATAACTGTTGCCTCTGAACCAGATGAGGCCAGACAGCTTTTGTCTGCCGAAGTATTCCCGGTAGCGACCCTTGATCTCGGGCTGCCCCCAACGCCGGATACCTCGCAACAGGGTTTCAGTCTCCTAGAAGGTATGTCTTCTCTTGCCCCTTATACCAAGGTTATTGTAATTACCGGCAGTACTGAAGAAAAAAACGCCATCCGGGCCATTGCGCTGGGGGCGGCCGATTTCTGCCCCAAACCCATAGACTTGCAGATATTAAAAATTATTCTTTCCCGCACATTCAGGATCTATGAACTGGAGGAGGCAAATCGGCGTCTGCAAAGGCAAACCAACGAAACAGGCTCTTTCTGTGGTATGCTCTCAGTCTCTCCAGACATGGGCAAGTTGTTTGAACACATCAGGCAGGTAAGTGAAACCGATTATCCTGTCCTTATATGCGGAGAAAGCGGTACCGGCAAGGAGATGGCAGCCAGGGCAATCCACAGCCAGAGTCGAAGGGCCTCAAAGCCCCTGATTATCATTAACTGCGGGGCTATTCCTGAAAATCTGCTGGAGAGCGAGCTTTTCGGCCATGAAAAGGGGGCCTTCACCGGGGCGGCAGGTCGAAAGATCGGCAAATTTGAACAGGCTGACCAGGGGACTATATTTCTGGATGAGATCGGTGAACTGCCCCTTGCACTCCAGGTGAAAATACTACGATTTCTGCAGGAACACACCATTGAACGCCTGGGTGGGACAAAGACAATTACATTAGATTTACGTATTATTGCAGCCACTAATACCGATCTGGAGGATGCAGTCAGGCGGGGGATATTCCGCGAAGACCTTTTTCACCGCCTCAATGTCGTACCTCTGAAAATCCCCGGTCTCAGGGAGCGAACTGAAGATATCCTGCTCCTGGCCCATCGTTTTCTTCAGGAAGAAGTCTATAAGCTGCAGCGCGGCCAGGTAACATTCTCGCCGGCAGCTGCTGCTGCCCTGACTGCATATGCCTGGCCCGGCAATGTCAGAGAACTCCAAAACCGCATCTGCCGGGCGCTCAGTACTAATACCGGTCGAGTCATTGAGCCCGGAGATCTGGGGCTGGAAGACGCTGCCTCAGAACATAATGAGCAAAAGCTCCCTACCCTGAAAGCGGCCAGGGAGACCGCGGAGATAAATACCATACGCCGGGCCCTGGCAATCACCGGCAACAACATCAGCCAGGCAGCCAGGCTCCTTGATACCAGCCGGCCCACTCTGCATGACCTGGTTAAAAAACACGGAATAAGTGTATAAGTATAGGCATTTCTATTTTGGACACGGATGACACGGATGGAACGGATGGCTATGGATCTGGTGCTGGGACCAGGTGCTGCTGAAAGAGTAAAGAAGGCAAAAAAAAGCCCCCGTCGCGGACAGGGGCCTTTATCAGGTGAATTAGTACAGCGGTTATGTTTATTTAGGCCTTTTTGTTCAGTCTTTTGCGGCCATAGCCCATCATGCCAAGGAGACCGGTGCCCATGAGCAGAATGGTAGCAGGTTCGGGGACAGGGGCAGTTTCGTTAAAAGTAAAATTATCCATCGCAAAATGTGCTCCAGAACCAAACAAATTATCAACCTGTGTTCCTCCGAAAGAATAAAATTCCAATCTATCAATACCCAAAAAATCTGCTGTAGCCCAAGTAGGACCAGTATGATCAACCACGATAGTAGTCTCATACTGCTGAGACCCACCTGAAAAACCTCTAAGCCTTATATTTAAACCGTCTCTCCACGCTCCAGTAAAATATGCTCCATTGAAATCAAATAACCCATCTTCCACTGTTGCGACATTGGCCCATGCATTGTAAGCAACATAGTCTCCGGAAACTGTGCCATTTTCATAACCGCTATTTGAATATTCAGGCTGAGTAGCATTTAAATACCACATTTCATCCCAATTTAAACCACCGTATCCGTCATAAATTGGCTCAGAACCAAGGCCAATATCATCAAACGTCAAAACAGTTGCACTCCCCACCGCCACCATGCCAAAAACCATCATTACTGCACATAAAAACCCTAAAAACTTTTTCATGTCTCTCCTCCCTTTGAAACATTGATTTAGATTCAGCCCTTTATCGTTTATTTAGAGCAAAAATAATGCCATATTTTTAATTAACTGATTTTACACTTATTTTCAAAATACACCCTGCCCATAGAGCATACCATTGTAAAGAATTCCGACACCATAAAAAACCAATCTTCCCACCTGAAAGCTATTTTAAGTTACTATAATTATTAAATAAATACTCATTAACCTGAGATCAGAGCGGCCTTTCACAGGCAAAATAACACGAAAATGGTGTCGGAATTCTTTACAATTTTTTGGAAATCAGCCTTTAATGACTGGCTTCAGGGCAAAAAACAGCAGAAAAGATTGAATTTTTATTATAAGGAAATCAGTAGTTTATAGTTACATGATTAATTGGTGTTAAAATTTTTGACACCGGTCCGATATGCCTTCGGCGCGCATGATACGCGGTTTCTGACCATGTTTTTTACAGAAATAAAAAGACCGCAGACGAATTTAAAGGATCTCGACACGGATTTCACGGATCAGGCAGGGCAATCCGTGGAATCAGTGTCCCCAAAAATTTACGGACTATCAGGCTCGAGGCAACTGCAATCTCGTAACTGCACAACGTCAGCGACTGACACCATATTCGCCAAGCCTGTATTGTTCACCAGGCATTTTATTTGTTGCTAGAACAGGACCTGGAAATGCGTAACAAGGATGTCATTGTCAATGTCCTCACCGTGCATCTCTTCTCGGAATGAGTAATTGAGCTGCCACTTGATATCCTGACCGTGAATGAACCAGTTGTAACCCACGGTATACCAGCGGCTGTCAAATTCATTATCAACATCCACATTCGGATCAAACTCATCATATCGCGCAGTGAGCTGGAAATTGTCCGTAAGGTCTATCTGTGCCTGTATGCCATAGCCGTATTGACGTTTGGACTTGTTGCCGTCCTGCGTTATGTACTCGAACTGGAGGTGTACAGGCTTCCAGTCGAATGCGCAGTTAAAATCCCAGAGCTGCATGTTATTTGCAACCTTGTGGTCATCTATGGAATATACGTAATGGTCATCAAATATTTCGGCACTGCCCAGGACAGTAGTTTCATAATCGTACCCCACCTGATCATACGCATAGCTTGCACCTAAATTGAAGTGTGGCGATGGCCGCCAGAGGAACATGCCGGAGACCATGAAGTTTTCGTTGTCATTACGCATATAATTGAATGAGTTGCCGTTGTATAACCCGACTGCGAAAAAGAACGGCAGATCGTGAATTTTTTCTCCGTGGGCCCGGCCGTCCCATTGACCGTTTCTGGGTGACTCCACGCTGATTCCGATTTCACGCCTTCGAGAGAGCTTGTCGATCACAAGGGGCCGTTCACATAGGGGAAGAGCTGGTCCGTCCGTGGTATATGACGGCGAAAAAAATGACTTGAACTGCCCCACCCTCACGTTGACCAAGGGATGTGCCTTATACACAAAATATGCATCCTGGAGTTTAACTCCAATGTCGTCTCTTTTAAGCCTATAATCCGGCGCTTCAGGATCTATCCTGTCCTCGTTTGAATCCCCGTCTACACTGCACTGTACATGGTATTTCCACCGATCAGTCACGTCGCCGAACCAGCGGAAACGAACACGACGTATGGAAAATCCATCGAATTCAGAGTCATCAAATGCCTTCTGATGAGTCACTTTACTCAGATCGCCATTTTCAATTGAAGTGTATCGTGCCTGTACTCGTCCCTTAAAATTGAGACTCATAGGTTTGCGGGCGCTTTTAACAACAAACTTTTTTTCATCAGGAGGCGGCTCCTGCTCTTTATTGATTTCCTTAATGCGTCCCTCTCTTATCTTAACAATATCATCCTCAGTAACTATTCCTTTTTCAATAAGAACCTGAAGCAATTCCTCAGCCGTCAGCTCGGCAAGGCAGTTAATAACACCACCGAACAAAAAAAACACAAAAAAAACAACACAGTACCATTTCTTCATAAACTATCACTCCTTCCTTTGTTTCCACCCCCCCTGGGTCAGGTATGTGGCATGAAGCATGTCTGGAAACGTTCCGGTCCGGAGGATTCATGCAATGCCTCTGGACTGATTCTGCAGAGGGAAGGATATCCCGCTGGTCATTTTTTATCCAGTAATGACTCAATTTGGTATGAGAACTGTTCTGCAGGGTATTCAGTATAGGTTGTATACATTTATTTATGAATTGTTTGCATATAAGAATGCCAGGGAATAATAACTCCAGTTTTCTGAAATCATTATTTAAAAATTCGCACTCATTACAAATTATTGTCTTATTAGATTTTTTCTTTGATAAGTTAAATATCGTTAACGTAGTATCAAATACTATATTAATTTTGCAAAAAATATATTATTTTAGATAAAAGTCAATATATTATGTAATATTATTACGATTCCGAAGTGCATAGATTATCATTTGGGAATATCAAGATCTAGGTCCTTGTTGAAATACAGAATAACAGGGAGTATGAAAAATTCGACGAAAATTACGTCAGGAGGACTGAAGCGCTTGCAGCGGTATATGAAAAATTGGATTTTTGATCTCTCGGAGATTAAGGGTGGAATGAAAAAGGCCGAGAGATAAATGTAAAGGGGCTGGAAGATTTATTTTCCCTTCTTCCTGCAGGAAATGTTATAAGTCACACGGTATTCAGTAACGCACATTTATGAAAATTTGTATTTATAACCAGTTAAGGGTACACAAAATTTTTATTTGAGGACTTAGCCGGGTTAGCTTAGGTTAAAAGTAATAAAATTTCTGAAACAGGATTATAGATGATATTTGCATTGAATTTCCTTAAAAAATGTTTTGTTTTTTCTATTATGTTAAGTTTGACTATAACGTCCGGGCTGTCTGCAGGTGAGGATAAATCATACATAGATGGTGAAGTACTGATCCAGTTGAGGCAGCAGGGTGATGCAGCAACCCACAGGCAGGCCCGTATGCTCAAGACACTGGACGTCGATGTCATTAAGAATTTGAAAGACAATGTTTATTTAGTCAGGCTGTCGAAAGATGAATCGGCAGTCAGCGCAGCAAGGCGGCTTGCCAACTATCCCGATATAGAATTCGCCGAGCCGAACTACAGACGGTATATTAAGTCAGTGATTCCGAATGATCCTCTTTTTGATGCACAGTGGGCCCTTGAGAACATCCAGAGTGGAGATGCATGGGAAATACAAAAGGGTGATAAGGGGATTATAGTTGCCCTTCCTGATACCGGTATCGATTATACACATAATGATCTGAAAAATAATCTCTGGAAAAACGATGATGAAGACTGGAAGGCCTTCGGACCAGGATATAACGGCATAGACGATGACGGAGATGGATATATAGACAACTATTTTGGAATCAACTGTGTCACCGGCAGTGGAGACCCTATGGACGATGAGGGTCATGGGACTCATATTGCCGGGATCATTGGGGGGGAGGGGAATAATTCCATAGGAATAAGCGGCGTCAACTGGCGCGTGTCATTAATGGGCGTCAAGTTTATCAGGGCTGTTGATGGAAGCGGAAGCATAGCCGACGAGATCGAGGCCATTCAGTTTGCTGCAGACAATGGCGCACAGGTCGTGAATATGAGTTTTTCCGGAAACTATTTTTCAGAAATTGAAAGGCATGCCATTGAAAACGCAAAAGAGGTGCTATTTATTACGGCAGCAGGCAACGAAATAACGAATAACGATTATATGCCCAGTTACCCTGCCAACTATAAACTTCCCAACATTATATCAGTTGCCGCATCAGATCAGTCCGACGAGCTGGCGTTTTTTTCAAACCAAGGCAGTAATACTATCAGCGTGGCAGCACCCGGCGTCAATATCCTGAGTACGGTTCCAGGTGATGATTATTCCTCTCTCAGCGGAACTTCGATGGCTACGGGCTATGTTACCGGGCTGGCAGCGCTTATACTTGCAGAAAGGCCGAATAGCTCTGTGGCGGACATAAAGGATAGAATCCTGAGGACAGTCGATACCAATGCGGATCTCCAGGACAAAATTTTGACCGGCGGCCGCA
>CAZPDU010000232.1:0-3739 GCA_964585405.1 uncultured Thermodesulfobacteriaceae bacterium
TGAACGCATTCAATCTGGGGCCCAGTTTTTCAACTAGTGCTTTATATTCTGTCGCGTCTGACTCAGATAAAACTTTTCTTCTGATAAGTTTTCGCAACCATGATTTGGTTTCTTCAAATGAACCTCTGGAATATAAATAGAACTTTTTCCTGTCAGCGGGAGTATACCGACCATATCCTTCCGCTATATTGGCAGCTATGCTATCGGATGCTCGTATTATCTGATAGCCCATAGTGTTCTGAACCTTTATGCTCC
Organism: uncultured Thermodesulfobacteriaceae bacterium; assembly: GCA_964585405.1. Taxonomy (GTDB): domain Bacteria; phylum Desulfobacterota; class Dissulfuribacteria; order Dissulfuribacterales; family UBA3076; genus UBA3076. Next base: position 256 of record CAZPDU010000232.1, read on the forward strand.
ACCTGTCAAAGTCCTGCCAGACCATATCTGATAACTCTTCTGCCAGTTTGTAGACATCCAATTCGTAAACCCGTTTCATCTCTCCCCAATTTCCAATTTCTAATTTCAAGTTTCCAATTTCCAATTTCTACTTTCAAGCGGAGAGATCTTTTAGCGCCCCATTCCAGAGTCTGTCCCAGGAAAACTCTGCTGCAACGGCCCTGCAACCGGTTTTGTCTTCCGGCCCTGATCCGGAGCGAATCGCACTGAGAATCGCCGACTCGGTTTCAGCCAGGCCATCAGCCAGCATTACATAAGGCCCGAGTCTCTTCAAATCAGGCAATGACGGCGCGACTACTCGTTTTCCAAGGGCAAGATACTCATAAATCTTTACCGGATTGATGGCCTTAGTCTGCTCAGTCAGGCGAAACGGAAGCCAGGCCGCATCGAAGCAGTTGGCCAGACAGGGCAATGATTCATAAGACTGCTCCCCGATCCAGTGTATATTGGGTAAACCCAGAATGCTGTCCAGCCTGAATTTATACGCAGGCCCTATGAACAGAAAATGCCACATGGGACGTCTTTGGGCCATGGATTTTATCAGCTCTGTATCCAGCCAGTGTGATATAGTGCCGAAATAGCCTATTATAGGATGTTGTATATTCGCAATTGCCTTCGGCACTTCATTCTTCTTATCGCCCAGACACCAGTGATCCAGGTCAACCCCGTTGGAGAGCATGCCGACTTTTTCAGAAGGGCGAAAAGTGCAGGCCTTTTCATACAAATGCATTGAAGAGGCAAAGATAAAGTCCGCCTTCTGCAGGAGCCATTTCTGTGTATCCATCACTGCACTCGGCAGGTCTTTGAACAGGCTGTAATCATCTATCCAGTCATAAATCAGATATTTATTCGACATCCCTGGAAGCAGATAACGCAATAGTGGTGCAGGTGTCGATGCCCACAATATGGACTCTTTGAGAACAGCGTTGTTCAGAAGACTGTGAAGCCTCTTCCGGGTGGAGAGGCAGTTGAATCTATCCGCCCATCTCCTGCCGGTCAGGGGAATAAATACCGGCGTACATATATGCAGATTATTCGGATGCTTCAACCCCTCTGATTTACGGAAACGTATCCAGGCGAGGACCCTGCGCCAGTCATGGAACGATACAGGACGAAGACCGGCAGGCTGGACAAATATGACCCTTTTGAAGCTTTGGGCCATAACCCTGGGCAGGTGGTGCGGCCGCTGATGCAGACCGCTCCATTCTAAAGGTGAGAAATATATGAGGGTTCGGCCCGAGAGTCCTTTGACCTTGAGGCTCATGGAATTCGACACACTGTACCAACTATTCCTTTTGAGATTCGAAAAAATCCTTTATGTGTCTGCTGATACGTTTCGCTGCATGGCCGTCTCCAAAAGGATTTGACGGCCTGGCAAATTCGGCGTAGATCTCGTGATTTTTCAGAAGGTGCGAGGCCTCTCTCAGAATATCCTTACGTTTGACCCCTACCAGCTTTGCCACTCCGGCATCTATGGCCTCACTCCTTTCCGTGACTTCTCTCAGCACCAGGATCGGGGTCCCGAAGGTGGGTGCCTCTTCCTGAACTCCACCGGAATCAGTCAGTATCAGATAGGCCGCACGGAGGACCTGAACAAAGGCGGGGTAAGCAAGGGGGGCTATCAAATGAATACGTTCGGTATTGCCCAGGATTTCCCGGGCCGTTTCCTGAACACGTGGATTCAGATGAACCGGATAGAGAATTTCGATGTCTTCGAAGGACTGAACGAGATCTCTCAACGCGAGGCATATCTGGTCCAGATCCCGATCAAGGCTCTCCCGCCTGTGAGAGGTTACCAGGACCAGGCGTCGGCCACGCTCCAGTATTGCTCTGGCCTCCTGAGGCAGGGCCTCGGTGTGCTCTCTCCCTATCCAGAGCAGGGCGTCCACCACTGTATTGCCGGTCACAAAAATGCGATCTTCAGCGATACCCTCCCGCAGGAGATTTTCCCGCGCCCTGACTGTAGGCTCAAAATGCAGCCTGGTAAGAGGGCTGGTCAGGCGACGATTCATCTCTTCCGGAAAAGGACGATACAGGTCGTTGGTCCTCAGCCCCGCCTCTACGTGACCCACGGGGATCCGGTGATAGTAGGCCGCTATGGCCCCGGCCAGCACTGTATTGGTGTCTCCCTGGACCAGTAACAGGTCCGGCTGCAGGTCAGCCAATATTCCATCCAGGCCCCTGAGCGCCCTGGCGCTGCTCTCGCTCAGAGACTGGTCAGGCCGCATTATATCGAGGTCCACGTCCGGTTCAATCTGAAAGGCATCCAGGACCTGATCCAGCATCTGACGATGTTGGGCAGTAGATACCAGTGTCACTTTGAAATCTCTGGGATACTCATTCAGTGACATAAGTACAGGGGCCATCTTGATGGCCTCAGGTCTGGTTCCAATGGTTACAATAATATGTTTCATCAGTTATAAAAATTCTGTTTAAAGTACATCGGCAAAGGATGGTTTTAAACGGTGAAAAAAGAAAAATCCCAGTGATACGGATAAGATTGTCCACAGTGTCGCCATACATAATAATTCCCAATTCATCACATGCCTTAATATTATCTGATGGTAGATCTCAATAAAAGAGAAAAGGGGATTGACCCTGAGATAGCTGTGGAAGGATACCGGCACCATGGACAGGGGATAAAGTATGGGTGTCAGGTAAAACCACATAAAGATAACAATACCTAAAATCTGCTGTGTATCCCTTAAGAATATGCATAAGGCCGATAAAAAGGCGGCCAGACCGAGTGTAAAAAGCCAGAGCAGACACGTCACAAACGGGATCCATATCCAGGCCCATCCGGCCAGACCCTTCAGCGTAAAACCGGCTAAAACCAGAATAAACCCCAGCCCGTTTAGTATATAAGCGCTTGATACATGGGTAACAGGCAGAAGTTCAACTGCGAACACGACTTTTGTAATCAGGTTTGAATTTTCCAGAAGGCCCCCGGTGGCCCTTGAAAGACCTTCCGAGAAGGCAAGCCAGGGAAAGAGACCTGTGAGCATATAAACCACGAAGCTGTCTGTCCCTAACTCTATCATGGAGAGCTTTACTCGAAAGACCAGGGTAAACAGAAAGCTGTATATGGCGATTTGGCTCAAGGGCATAATGACCGCCCACGACAATCCCGCTGCGGATCCTGCATATCTCCCGCGCAGGTCCTTACTGATGAACTCCTTCAACAGCGCCCGGTGCGTGACTATGACCCCGGCCCACCTGGCTGGAGTACAGACAATATCTTTAAGCCAGAATTTTATGTTCATGCACTTTGCCTTTTATCTGCTTTGCCCAAAAATGAATTTGCACATAAAGTAAAAAACCCGGCTAAATCTATCATGACGTTTGAATATCGCAACCTCAGGAGTCATTCTCAGCCATCTTAAATTATCTGGAATTGTAAGCTTTTTTAGTTTAAAGTATGCAGGCTTCAATAAATTTAGTCCAA
>CAZPDU010000233.1:0-4741 GCA_964585405.1 uncultured Thermodesulfobacteriaceae bacterium
TCGATGATATAGTGTGCAAGGCCCTGACGCTGAATAAGCTCGCCAAGTCTTTCCCGGTTCTTGCCTTCCTCCATCCACCAGTCCCACATCAGTTCGACATAGTCTTTGAATTCTTGGTAGGGATATTCCATCTTCATAAATGGAATGATCAGGGTGGACATCTGGGCACCCTCAAGGATCGGTGCCTTTGCGCCGTTCAGGATCGTAGCGCCGCAATCCACGCCGGGACGCAGGGCACTGGGCATAACATTAATACAGTGCATGCAGCGCGTACACTCACGATCGTCTATTTTGAGCTCGTTGCCGTCCATCCACATACATCTGGTAGGACAGAGATCGATGCCTTCTTTCTGGATGTCAAAAGCGCCCCAGTCACGGTCTGAGAAGGCACCTGCATTGGGCTTTAATTCTCCGCCGATATAGGCCTGAACCGCCTTCTGGTCTATACGGATGTTGTCCCGCCAGGTCCCGATAATAGAGGTGCAGGCACGTGCGATTGCTGCCACGCAGTCATTCGGACAGCCTGATGTCTTGAATTTGAACTTGTATGGGAAGGCAGGGCGATGGAGCTCGTCCTGATAGGTCATGGTCAGGTCGTAGGTGATGGCCTGAGTATCCAGACATGAAAATTCACAACGGGCCTTGCCCATGCAGCATGAAGGCGTCCTGAGGTTTGATCCGGACCCACCCAGATCCATGTCAAACTGGTGGCTGAGGTCATAAAAAGTGGGTTCCAGCTGATCGGTTGATGTCCCAATAAGGATCATGTCGCCTGTTGAGCCATGGAAGTTACATACACCACTTCCGCGGTGGTCCCACATATCGCAGAGCTTGCGCAAAAACCTGGAATTGTAAAATTTGCTGGCTGGTTGGTTGACCCGCAGGGTATGAAAATGAGCAATGGAAGGGAACTGCTTAGGGGCATCAGAGTAACGCCCGATAACACCGCCACCATATCCAAAGACACCTACAATACCACCGTGTTTCCAGTGTGTCTCCTTGTGTACATAAGAGAGTTCCAGCTGCCCCAGAAGATCGTAGCAGCACTGAACACCAGTGTTACCTCTCGTCTCCAAATCGTCAACAAAACTCGGAAACGGCCCCTTTTTCAGCTCATCGAGCAGAGGAGTATCATGTTTTTTGAGATCTGCCATTTAATTCTCCCTCCTTAAATAGAATGTTGTTAACAAAAATTTTACTTAAGGGATATAATAGTCTCACATATCCCCTTTTCAGTACTAAAAACAGTACCAACACAAAAAATGAATCATTATTCGGCAAAATAGAAAAAAATCTATAACTTGAAATCTGTATAATATCTTTTTAGTTCGTTTGTCAACCCAAAAATATCAGTTAAGATCCGAACATTTCTTTGTTTATTTCCTTGAGTTTTCTCCTAAACAGGGAATTCTTTCCATTAATAAATTGATGATTTTATAAAAATACACCAAAATGGAAATTCTATACAATATTTAGTTTAATTTTATTATTTATATACAATATATTGTATATAAAGTCGCATATTCGAATTTTGTCGAATGACCGTATAATACTGGCAGGAAAATTTGGTTATGAGGATAATTTTTTTTTAACCGAATAGCTATTCAGTACATTGTCATTATATAACTATTCTGTCTGAAATTGGTTCCGAGCGTCTCTGATGCCCATAATGATCACAATAAGGATTTTATCCACTTTTTTTCTTCTTTTGACGGGCAGAGTCCTCTCCTAACGTTTTGTCCTCATTAGAGAGTTTCATTATCTGATGGCGTACAAAATCAAGCTGTAATGACTGCGGCTTCATGCTCAGGTAATTGTTATAGGCATCAAGGGCCTCTTGATTGAATCCCAGGGCAGAGGACACCCTGGCAAAATCAAGTGCCGCAATGGCATCAAAACCCTTTTGAGCCTCACATATAGAGCTGTAAGTCTGCCTCGCCTCATCCAGTTTTGCCTCGTCTTCTTGCAGATAGCCAAGACCCATAAGGGCAGAGTAATACAGGAAGCTGTCTCTGGAAAATTCCTTTTTAGCTAGGCCGAAACTTTTTTTTGCCTCTTCAATCTGCCCGGAGTCCCGCTGAATCCCTCCAAGGAGTAATAGTGCATGCTTGCCGACAACTGTATGGTCATGTTGATGCATTATTTTTTCCAGGGCGGACATCTTCTTTGCAGGATCTTGTTGCTGTACTGCCATTCCCATGGCGATAGCAGCCTGGTTCTCCTGCCTGTTTATGTATGCTGAATAGCCGAACCATAATGATATTGCCAGAACAACTACTATTATACCGGCCAATATTTCTCTTAAGAATTTTTGTAACGTGTCTCTTATTTGAGGCGGAAGCCCGGACAGAATCTCTTCTAAAATATTTTTTCTTTGAGGCTCGGGAGAAATAGGGGTCTGTGTGTCTGTAGACATATACTTTTATCTCTTTCGTAATCTTACTGTTTTTTACCAAAAAAATCGTTCCATCGAAAGATAAGGGGCTTGACATTTTCCTTTAATTCGGAACTGTCAACAACTGTACCAATGAAAAGGGTGTGATCGCCAGTCTCATAGGCATGGACCACCTTACATTCAATATACGCATAAGCCGATTCCAGGACAGGAGAACCCTTGATCGCGTTTGTATAGTTTATCCCTTGGAATTTGTCAGTTTTACGCCCGCTCTTAAAACCGAAGTGTTTTGCCAGATCCATTGATTCTGCCGACAGTGCATTAATGCAAAAGTGGCGGGATTGCTCGATCAGATCATGAGTATAACGCTGAGGAGCAATAGATACCGCGATCATCACCGGTTTAAAAGAGACCTGTGTGACCCATGCTGCTGTCATTCCGTTTATCTTGTCTCCGGATCTCACTGTCACAATCGAAACACCTGTAGGAACCGTATTTGTAATTAGTTCCTGCATGAAAGTCCCCCTTTTAATCCTGTCTTAAAAGTGTAAATAGGTGTATATTTTTGTAAAATATAAGAATTTATATTATATACTTATTGGGCGCCTGATAAGTTAAATCCGTGTCAAAGCCCCTTTTTAGCTAGCCCGAAGGGTTGACTTTATTATAATAACTGATTTCGTTAAAATGCTCCAGATGCAAAGATGATGGATTATCAATAGATAAAAATAAACTGAAATATACATCACATTGATCAGGAAATCAAAGAAGTGATGTCACGTATATTTACAATAAAATTCCTTGCAGAGATTATAATTGACCATAAATAAATATCGCACATATGGAGATGAATTTCTCCTTGACACATTTCGCAAAATGGTTAATAGGTGTCGCGCTATATGGCGGTGTAGCTCAGCAGGTTAGAGCATGCGGCTCATATCCGCAGAGTCCGGGGTTCAAGTCCCTGCACCGCCACCATTTTCTATCAGTCATGTCTCGATTTCCTGTCATATCACCCAGATCCAGTCGGAGTTATTATAGATATGAAATTTTTTGTGACCGTGCTAGGTTTATTAATGGTTCTTGAAGGACTTCCCTATTTTGCCTTCCCTGAGAAAATGCAGGCCTTTATGAGACAAATTGAAAAAATGAATCCGGATCACTTAAGACTGGCTGGTCTAGTTTCCACGTTGATAGGTCTATTGATATGCTATGTTGTTCAAAAGACCGCCATTTTTTCATGACAGTTGACTTCAGCTTATTTGAATATGATTATCATTTGCCTTCCCAACTGATTGCCCAGTATCCATCGGGTGACCGTTCGTCTTCCCGCCTTATGGTGTTGGACAGGAAGACCAGCAGAATAAGTCATAGATTCTTTCGTGATTTATTAAACTATATTGAGTCGGGGGACTGTCTTGTCCTGAATGACACCAGAGTATTTCCAGCTCGCCTTAATTGCGTAAAAGCGACCAAGGGCAAAGTAGAATTTTTTCTGCTTCACTTTCCCAGAGAAAACGGAAATGGCGCGGCATTTGCCAAAGCCCTCTATCGTAGCTCAAAACCGGTAAGACAGGGTCAAAAGGTTCGTTGTAAGAACTCCCTGGAGATAGAGGTCCTTGAAGTCGGAACAGGGGGTCAGGTGGACATAAAGCTTTTATACCAGGGTGAACTGTTGTCAGTCTTAGAATCCTGCGGAGATGTCCCGCTGCCTCCATATATTAGACGTTCTCCGGTTGCTTCCGACATAGAACAGTACCAGACAATTTATGCCAGAGAGATAGGTTCAGTGGCTGCTCCTACAGCAGGACTCCATTTTGTTGAAGACCAACTGCTCCTTGCCGGGGAAAAGGGTATTAATATTGTTCGGATAACGCTGCACGTTGGTTATGGCACCTTTGCTCCGATAAGGACGCCTGACATACGTAAGCACAGTATTCACCAGGAATGGATCTCGGTAACTGAGAGTGCTGTGAAAAAGATAGCTTCCACGCGCAATAGAGGCGGTAGAATTGTAGCAGTAGGGACTACAACAGCTAGGGCGCTGGAATCAATCGTGAATGATAGAGGTGAAATAAGGCCGTTTCAAGGGTTATGTGACCTGTATATTATTCCGGGTCATCGTTTCCGTGTCATTGATTGCTTTATTACCAATTTCCACCTGCCTAAATCCTCCTTGTTGATATTGGTTTCCGCCTTTGCAGGCAGGGATAGAATGCTTTCTGCCTATAAAGAGGCAATAGATGAAGACTATAGATTTTTCAGCTATGGGGATGCCATGCTGATTGTGTAGATTTCTTCTAAAACCAATAGTTTCCAAATGTGTTGACAAAATAAATTCAAGTG
>CAZPDU010000234.1:0-2275 GCA_964585405.1 uncultured Thermodesulfobacteriaceae bacterium
CATAAATAAGAAGAAGTTCAGGAAGGCCAATCCTCCTATCAGCGTTCCCAGAAGTGTAATTTCCGTGCCGGAGAACATGTTTAGCAAATGTTCCCCCGGTTTTCTGGGGGGTTTGGTCATAACGTCTCTGTCCGGAGGATCGAAGGTGAGAAAGGTAAGCGGCCCGATTTCGCCCAGCAGATCTATTGCCAGTATCTGGCCGGCCAGTATTGGGATGGGATAGTTCCACAAGGCGGCTGCCAGCAGACCCAGTAATACCAATACAAGTTCTGCTATGTTGGTGGTCAAAGACGCCAAAACCGTTTTCTTCAGATTTGCGTAGATTGTCCTTCCGCCCTGTATCGCATGAAACAGCGTGGAAAAGTTGTCATCCAGCAAAACGAGTTTCGACGCCTCTTTCGCCACGTCATTTCCTTTTTGCCCCATGGCAACTCCGATATGTGCCCGCCTGAGGGCAGGCGCATCATTTACTCCGTCTCCGGTAACTGCGACGATTTCCCCCTGTTCCTCCAGTACCTTTACGATCAGAAGTTTGTCTTCCGGATCGACGCGCGCAAATATGATGGACTGATTTTCCTGTAATACCTTTTTCAGTTTTTCTTCATCCATCTCTTTTAGTTTTGTTCCTGTAATCACTGGAGTTGTTTTTCCAGGTTCCGGCAGACCTATCTCCTGACCCACGGCCCGCGCGGTTTCCGGATGATCTCCCGTTAGAATAAATACCCTGATATGCGCCTCTCTGGCGTCAGCGACTGCCTTTTTTACGCCTTCCTTCGGGGGATCTATCATGGCTATAAGGCCCAGAAATATGACATCCTTCTCCACGTCTTCTCTTATATATTCATCTTTCTTGGAACCCAGTGATCGATGTGCGATCGCCAGAACCCTCATGCCGTTGCTGGCGTATTCCTCATTGACCGACTCGATGTTTTTTTTATCTTCCTCGGTTATGGGGACATCTTTCCCGTCTTTGCAGATGTACGCGCTTATAGAGAGGAGGCTGAACGTAGAGCCCTTAACAGCAAGTTTTACGTCTTTACCGAACTGCCGCACCGAGCTCATTCTCATCAGATCAGAATCGAAGGAGAACTCATGGAGCTCCGGATTTTCCTCATCTTCCCTGGGGGAACGGGTTCCAAGTTTTGTTGACGCCGTTATAAGAGCGGCTTCAGTAGGATCACCAACCGAATACCAGCCGGCATGCTCTTCGTCCGGTGCGTGTATTTCCGCATTTGACGACATGGTTGCCGCATCCATCAGTGCCTCTAAGTCCACGATGTGATCCTTGCCCAAGGGGTTTCCATTCTCATCCAGGATCTTACCCTCTGGCTCATACCCGATTCCGGTAATCTCATATTTCTTCCCGTTGAACCATACCGACTGGACTGTCATCTCGTTTTTCGTCAGAGTTCCCGTTTTGTCGGTGCATATTACGGTCGTCGATCCCAGGGTCTCCACGGAGGGCAGGTTCTTTACCACAGCATTTCTATCGGCCAACTGATTGCTTCCCAGGGAAAGAGCGACCGTTACCTGGGCAGGAAGTGCCTGCGGCACCATGGCCATAGCAACACCAAGTGCATACACCAGACTCATGTGCGTGGAAAAATCCTGTAACAGCCCTAATACAAAAAGCCCGACACTGATTATGCCTACTGCCATGGAGAGCTGGTTCGCAAGACGCCGCAATTCTTTCTGGAGAGGGGTTTTTATATCGCCTGCCTCTTCTGTCAGGCCCGCGATTTTTCCTGTCTCCGTATCCATACCGGTCGCCACGACTATACCGGTCGCACTTCCAGTCACCACTATTGTGCCGGCATATGCCATGTTATCCCTGTCACCCAGTGAAACTTCTTCAATAATTGGGTGGAGCTGCTTTTCCCTTGGTACCGACTCTCCGGTCAGGGCAAAATCGTCGGTCTTAAAGTCGTTTACCTCAACAAGCCGAATATCTGCCGGCAGTTTGTCTCCCGCCTCTATGTGCAAAATATCTCCAGGAACCAGGTTTTCCTGTGAAATTTCAATCAGTTCGCCATTCCGCATAACCTTGGCCTGAGATCTGATCAGGCCCTTCAACTTGTCAATTATCCTGCCTGCTTTCTGCTCATGCACAAAGCCGATTATCGCATTGACAAAAACAATGATGAAAATAATTGAACCGTCCCGGTAGTTACCAATGAAGTAGGATACCAACCCTCCGAGGATCAGTATCAGAATGAGAAGCTCTCTGAATTGTGATAAAAACAGCAGCCATAACGGAATTCTTAATTTTGCCCTG
>CAZPDU010000235.1:0-5308 GCA_964585405.1 uncultured Thermodesulfobacteriaceae bacterium
CTCATGAAACACCTGACGCCTGGCACCGATCAGCGAGTTGCCGCAGACAAGCTGCATGCCGAACCAGGGCACAAATGCCCCTTCATAGATGGTGTTCAGCCATAAAGAGACTTCAGCCAGCTCTACCGCCACAGGGTTCAGGTCAACCCCGTAGACGTTGTTGTCGGCAATATACATTTTCACTTTTTGAAGCTCTTTAGGATAATCATCATGCGAGATAGTCTGGCCGATTTCCTTTTGCTTCAGATCAAGGTAAGCCTTGGAAAGCTGATTGACCGCTTCATTTAAAAAGGCTGCACTCCCCATGGCAGGCTCGCAGACGGTCAGCTCCAAAATTTCATCGGCTGTCTTGTCTTTAAGCAGTTCCTTCAGGGCATACTTCACCAGACATTTGGTCAGAACCTCTGGAGTGTAATAGGATGCTGACTTTTCACGGTCCCGCCCCGCCAGCCTGTATATAAAGGTGCCTTTGTCATACTTAATTAGGGTCCTGTCATCGTTGTAAACTCGCTCATCTTCAGTATATTGTTCCAAGTCTTCAGATTTTACGAAATAGGCGGTTTCAAGCACATTATGCTGTGTCCCTGCCTTTTTAACTTCATACAATTCCGTCTCGGCAAAGAATCCCTGATAGGAGAGCAGGGCTTCATAGACCGCACCTAACTGGTTGATACCAAGCTGCGAATAGGAAATCCTTCCACGACGCTTATTTTTGCCCCTGGTCGGCCTGGAAAGTGACATCAGCTCGATAATTCTCTGCAGGACAAAATTCCTGAACCTCACTCTATTCAGGAGCGGTGTCTGCTTTGTATCAAAAAGGTGACTCCGAAGCGGGGAAATACGAAATGTATTGTGATCAGAGCTGCCAAAGACACCCAACTGCTTTGGCTGGAAACCATTGTACAGAAGGTCAAACAAGGTCTTGATGGATTCGTGAATATAGAAGCCGTTCTTGGACTCATCGGTTGTCAGTTTTACCATTTCAAGGTCACGTAGGGATTCAAGGCTGTAACCCTTTCGGTACTCTTCCGATTTGTCAGGAAGATAGCTGAGTTCCGGTCTTGCCTCGATATAGAACAAAAATAGCATCCGGTACATGTAACGCAGGCATTCACGGGTAAGATCTCCTGCATCGATTTTTTCTTTGCCGGAGTAAATCCCTTTTTTCCTGATATTGTCTAAATACCAGACAGCCTCATTCCCCAACAGCTCAATCGCCTCACGCAGAGAATATTTCAGATCTTCTGATACAGCAAAGGCATGCTTATGGGAATTTTCATCCAAAGTATCCAAAAGCGGCATGCCGTCTTTGGGACAAATGGAGTCACGGTGCAGCAAAGCAGCCATGGCTTGGAGTGTGGAAATTTCTCTTCGGTCCAGAATTTCACGGATGTCAAACCTTAGAAGCCGCTTTTCATGCCATTTAGTGCGATCTAAAAGGATCATTTGGGTGCTGCTGATCAGGATGACCCACCGGGGAGGTTCAGACCTTCCGAAAACCTGACGTGTAATAATTTCCTGCATGGAAAGATCCAGCAGTTTTTCAATTTCATCATAAGCCGGATACTGTTCTGCACAGAAATGCAACTCCAACGGATCGGCATCTTCACCTTGAACATTAACAGCCTCAATGATCCAAAGCTCTGGTGAACCATCCGCTCTGTTTATTCCACCTGCCAATGGGATGCTGCCATTATCATCCAACTCAACTGTCTGAGGGTGATATTCATAGCCAAGCGCTGAAAGTAAATGTACGATAAATTCCCGCTGTATATTTAACCTCTCTTCAATTTTACGCTCCCGTTCGAGAAGGCTCTGTTTGGAAAAGAAGTCCTTTCTCAGACCACGAAGCCTAATATAGGGTTGGGGGATCTCTTCCTCTGCTTCTTTCTGTTTCCATTGGCTGAAGATTTCTTTTAGATCCTTCTCAAGGATGGCGGAAAGATAATGGTGGGTATAAAACTCGTTTTCATTGGTAATGCCGGTGATATCAATAGCCATTATGCCACCCCCTTAAGAACTGCGATGACTTGAATAAAGGGATTGTCTTCCGTTGTCATAGTATCTTCGACCCATTTAATGAACTCATCAAACTTACGGTTAATCTCCCGCTTTTCCTGATCCTTTCGGCTGAGCTGTTTTTTATTCATGTAAAACAACTCAAGCTGCTCATGATGTTTGCCTTTGAGACGCTCCAGCGCGTTGAGGTGTTCGTTGAGTTTTTCGTTAATCTTATCCTCAAAGGTTTTTCGCTCTTCAGTCATGTATTGTCTTGCCTGCTTAATAGCACCCGAAAGAAGGTTCCGGATTGATTCAATATCAATACTTTCTCCCCGGTTCGGAAAAGATGTTTTACCAAGCCCTGTTCTGGTTAAAATATTCTCGAATGTTTCAATTATCTGGAACGTTCCATGCTGAAAAGTCACTCCAAACCATCGATGGACAAGAGGATGGCCTTTCAGATTTGGTATCAGCCCAGAGAGGATAAACACAGTTTCGCCGGCTGATAATGCACCTTGAAGCGATAAAACAGGAGCCTCATGCCGTCCAAATCCGGCAACGACCTTATCGTTAATCCATTCAATAACCGGATTGTGTTGCCATAGATAGTGAATCCGTGGCCAGGCATTTTCATCTTTGCGGCTTCGTTTAATTTCATCCTGAATTGCATCCTGGTCTGCGGAAAGGACAAATGTATCATCATTTGGCCATACCTCTCGGGGAAGGATATACCGGAGGCGATGTTTCAGGTCTTTGGTTGCGGTAAGAATAACCTGCTGATCAACATCTACAAATTCTGATTGAAGCGTTTCCGACTGTTTTAAATACCCGACAGCCTCTTTGAGATAGTGGAAATCATCTGTATACAGGGAAGGCATGGTTTTTGTTCGTTCGTCCGAGTCTTTGCCGGATGGTGGCGCAGCTCCACCCATAAGAATCTTAAGTGGATCAAAGGTTGTCAGAGCTGTTTTATCAAGGCTTTCTTCAAATTCGGCTGCATTTTTTCCCTTTTCAATGGCATCCGCCGTGATCCTTTCTTCCTCATCAATGTCGTATACCCCCATCAGGGCAGACGGATCCCCAATGTTTTTTACCGCTTCTTCGTCCTTCCTGATGAGAAGCTCCAGAATACGCATATCACCCTTGATCTTTTTATTTGCACTTTGGTTTACAAGGTAATGAATGTAAGGGGTCTTTTCCTGTCCATAACGGTCGATCCGGCCATTTCTCTGCTGGAACACCATGAGCGACCAGGGGATATCAAAATGGATCAGGTGGTGACTGAGGTAATGGAGATTGATTCCCTCGGAAGCCACATCCGATGCAATTAGAAGCCTGACAGGGACTTCTTCTTTACCAAAATCCTCAACAACTCTCTGTTGATCAACATCTGGCATGGAACCGTGCAGTATCTCGACCTGTTTATCCTTTAAATTAAGGTCTTTTGACAAGTTTTGGTGGAGAAATCGCAATGTCTCTATACGTTCCGTAAAAATTACCAACCTTTCATCATGGGCTTTCCCTGTCCACCCGAATCCGTGTTGTTTGTCCTGGATGACTGACAGTAGTTTCTGGTATTTTGAAAATTTATCCGGGGTGATAAGCTTAACAGCGGCGGCGAGGCGCTCAAGCTGAGCAATATCTTTCAGAGCAGCACTGTCTTCAACCTTTTTTAATCGGTTTATGCGGTTTTTGATGGTCATTAAACATGCTGCCGGACTTGAAAACAATGCCTTTTCAAGTGTGGTTTTAAATAGCTGACCGGCACCCCTGCGCTGATCCAATTTCTCAAATTTTAGATCAGTAAAAACGTCAAATGCCATCTCTTCAGCATCAGTTGCCTGACAATAAGCATTACTGATCTCTCTTTTCTTAAAGGCTTTTTGAACCTGATCCTGGATGTCCTTTTTAAAGCGGCGTATGAAAAGCCCTTTTATATCATCGGGGCCATAGTCATCGGGATTGGCGATCGCGGTAGGGTCAAGCATGTTCATCAGACTGGCAAAACTTCGGGCTTTACCATCGTGCGGCGTTGCAGACAGCATGATCAGGGTATCTGACCTTCCGGATAATAGTTTTGCCAGTTTTGCCCTTTGGGATGAGCCTTTTCCCCGTTGGGCAACGTTCTGTGCTTCGTCGATTACAATGATGTCCCAGAAAGCATTTTCCAGATATGTGCGGTATTCAGCATCCTGTTTCAATGTATCAATGGAAATGATTGCCTTATCGTAATAATAAAAAGGATTGTGATTGGTAGGAATACGGGAGCGTACCCGTTGAATACCGATGGAGTCTAATCGTACAAGCGGAATTGTGAAACGGCTCCACATTTCCTTTTGGAATTGAGTAAGCATACTCTTAACGGCTAAAACTAAAATTCGTTTGCCACGTCCACGCCTGATGAGCTCACTGACCAGAATTCCGCAGGCTAATGTTTTGCCAAGCCCCACAGCATCGGCAATGAGGATGCGCTGTCGTGGTTGCTGAAGAGCCTGGATAGCCGGATCAAGCTGGTAAGGAACTTGATCCATAGCTGCCTTGTGACCAATATAGAGGTTTTCATCAGTGGGAGGCGTCTGTCGCAACAAACTTTCCATATAAAGTATGGATTTCTGATAAGAACTTGAGGTGTCTGTTACCAGTTTGGTATCAACCGGGTCGAGCACTTCTATATTCTTGTCAATCTCATCAAGGAAAATCGACTCCTTGTCTTTTACCAATTCTGATATTCCAGTTACAGCAAGTGACAGTCCGCCAGTAGATGTTCTGAATACTTTACGAACCAGCCACTCAGCATCTCTAACTATAACTCTTGCTCCGGGAGCAACAACATTCGTTTGTACTTGCACAGCTATTCCTCACTAATAAAGAATTTTGCCGAATTATTATTCTCAAGCCAGCGGTCAATAGCTTTTTTCCTAAATCGCCAATGACGCCCTACTTTTTGCCATGGTATTTTCCGTCGGTAATGAAGTTCAATTGGGCTTTCCGGATAAGCAGATTAATAAACGCACCATCACAATAATGAAAATTCATCATCGAAATTTTCGTCCTTACCAATTGTCGCTTCAGCTCTCCCAACATCATATCTATATTGCAACGTAATGTGACCGTCATGATTCGCTTCGTGGATTATTTTCATTTCCGAAAATTCTTTGTCTTTAACTGTACTTAAATAGACCCATTGCGTGGCCCGTGCAATTCCTACAAAAAAAAGCCGCATCCTCGTGGAATCCCCAATCCAGGAAAATGAGGATTCTGTCAGACGAGGCAAAAGAACACTATCAAAGGTCAAACCTTTTGCCGA
>CAZPDU010000236.1:0-4645 GCA_964585405.1 uncultured Thermodesulfobacteriaceae bacterium
TTGGAAAGGAATTTAAGTACATTAAGAGAATTATCTATATCAGTGAGATTGATCTTGCCGGGATGCTTGCCGGCCTGAATCATGTCTTCATCGTTTATTGAACTTACCAGACCGTTTCCAGCCTCAATATAAGAGCAGTCACCCAGGACCAGATTTCCATTTACCAGTTGGTAAAGAGATGCTTCCTGGTCCGGGTTTTCCCCGTAGCGGATACCTTTCTCTTCCAGTTCTCCGGTCTTATCATTTTTTATCTTCCAGGTCCGCTTATGATAAATCAGTGTCTGCTCACCGAATGATATACGGAGTTCTAGAGGAAACTGATCCCCAAGTATTGTCTTATACATCTGTTTCAAGTCTTTCATCAGCGGTTTTCTCCTCTTGTTATTGTGCATCTATAAATTGACAGTTGGCATTCACCCTTCAGTGGGATGCCCGTTGCCATTTTGAGAAATAATGACCAAGAGACAGGGCAGTCCATCATTTTCCAAAGATTGCTTTGCCCGTATCTTTGCTTCACAAAGACAGAAAAGCTATAATTTTTAAAGTTTCATTCAGGCAATATTCTGCAGCTATCCTTTTACTAAATGCGGTACGTTCATGAAGTATCAAAATTTTTTTAGCCATGAATTTTTACAGATTACTGAAACACAATATAGCCGGAGTGTATGATACGTCAATGGAACGAATGAACAGTATTTTTATCTATAAGAGAAAAAATGAAAAACCAGAATGCTAATTGAACGGCAAGTACAATAAAGAAGATATATTTACCCATTTCGTGATTGCTGGTTTTTTGTTCCCAAGGTATGGCCAAACCGAGACAGCATATAAAATTATACATTACATAACACTCAAGGGCAAAGGGCGGGAATCCAAGAAATCCCAGAATAGGCATTTCAAAAAGTTTCAACCCTCCTACGAAGGGGATCGTATAGATCCACTTGGATTTTGCCCAGAAATTCCAGAATTCCCAGAGAATGCCGCATATCATGCCGGCGATCATAAGCTGTATAGCCTTTTCAGGTGTCCCGTTGGAGATGTCCTTCAGTAGACTGGGTCCCTTCATCCTAGCATTTATAGGATCTAAAAGCAGGACAAATCCAACCCATAATAGTGGAAAGAAATATTTGGGCAAAACTACAGGCAAAATCAAACAGATCAATCCTGTTGATAAAGAGATTTTCTCAATTATCGGCCTTATGATAAACGGTCGGGTCTTTATTTGCTCCGAGACCCCCAAGGTGTTTATAAGGCAGTAGGTTTCAAAGAGACCGGGAAAAACAGTGGCAAAGGCAAGGACATAGCCGGGCCATCTAAAAAAAGGGCTTGATACGAGTTCTACGTAATGCCAGTTTTGAAGCCTTAAGTTGAAAAGCTCAAAGATAAGCCATATGGTAACAGACCATATGATAAGCGAAATAAAACCAAATGGCCTTCCTCTAATTGGTGACCATCCTCGCTGTCTGTAAATCAGGCCGTCAACCAGGATAATATAGGGCCACCAGGCAAGAATATAGAAATAGTCCTGTACTACAGGAACCTTGAAAAAAAGAAAGACTTCAGAAACAGTAAGGATAGCAAGTGCTGCCATGGTATACCCTGACAGCACTCGACTACTTTGTTCATTTCTGAGCCGTCTCATCCTCTGGCAGCCCCGTCAACCTCTTCTTTATGGCTTCTTCCTCAAGCACGCCTGAATGATACCTGCCATCCAGAAAGATATAGGTCGGGACGCTGGATATACCCTTTTGTTGCAAGAAGCGGAGGGTATTTTCAACCTTGTTTTTCCCCTCTTGACACTGGTTTTCCGCTTTGAGACCGCTATGAAGGCCTTCAAGCCCCTTATTATCACAAATGGCTGATATACATTGCTCCTTTGCACCTTTATGAAAGCTCAGGGGAAACAGCAAGACCTTTAATTGCAGTTTCTCCGTTTCCGCCATTTGGGCGACAATTCTCTCTGCCTTTTTGCAGTATGGGCATTGCGGGTCTGTAACGAAATAAACAATTTCTCCTTTTGAACCAACTGTGAAGGCAGTCAGCTCTTCAAGTCGCCTGATATCTGAATCAGTAAAACGATTGAGATCAACAATTGCCTCTTTTGTAATGTTTGTTCCGTCTGAGATCTTAAAGATCTGTCCGGTGATCAGAAATTCTCCTTTTGAGTCAGTGTACAGGATTCGATTTTGCCCCTTGAGATTTACCTCGATTTCGCAAAGTCCGGGGACAACACAGGCATGTATATTTGTAACACTGATATTTTGTTTGAAGGTATCCACAACCTTTTGTTGCATGGTTTCCTTGGACGGGCAGGTATCTGCAAGACAGGCCTGGGTCTGAAACAACAAAAACAGGGCCGTCATTGCCAGTGAAAGATAACTGAGAATGGACATTTTTAACTCCTCCTTTATTTTTTGGTGTTGAATTAAGGAGCAAATATATTAATCTTATACCAAAATTCAAGATTCATAATTCACAATTCAAGATTTCTTAAAATTATCACATGCACTGTCAGTATCCAAAGGCATGGATAAAGGACCTCTAAAAAATTGAAAGGATCAGCAATCGGATTTCGTCGTGGACTTAGTCGATCTGTTTGATCCTATGGCAGTATTAGCAGGGATAATTTTAAAATATTGTGATCTTGAATTGAACAAAGATATAGCTAAGGCAGAATGCGAAGACACCAAGTAATTTTTAAGGCCCTTAAGAGTGGGGATTGAGCTTATATGTTGTTTCTGCTATAAGAAATGAATATGCAAAAGAAATATGACAGAAAAAGGCCCTTGAAAGAGCTTAATATGGGAAATGCTAATGTCAGCAATGAGAAGGCAAACGAGACTGTGAATTTGCCTTCACAGAAAGACCTGGAAAAGGAGATAAGCAATTATCTTTCTAAAAAGTATGGGGGCAGGATACGGGTAGTATCCCAGATGGCTTTTCCTTGGCGTGTTAAGTCTGATAGCGCCGACGAAAATGGAGGTGCTGAGGCTGAAAAGCACTCAAAAATGAGCTTTAATCTCAAGCCTGAGGAGCTTGAGGCCTACCTGAACAGATATGTGATCAGACAGGATAACGCAAAGGCCGTTATGGCAACAAAGATATGCACTCACTTCAATAAAATCACATATCTTCAAGAAAAGGGGAAAGATACCCGTTCGATTGGAGGCATAAAGAATAATATAATACTAATAGGTCCGACTGGTGTTGGAAAGACATATATCGTCAAGCTTATAGCGGCTAAACTTGGTGTGCCTTTCGTAAAAGGCGATGCCACAAAGTTCAGCGAGACAGGTTATGTTGGAGGCGACATAGAGGATCTGATTCGCGACCTGGTTCAGGAAGCGGATGGCGACCTTGAGAGGGCTCAATATGGTATTGTATATATAGATGAAATTGACAAAATCGCCTCTTCTTATCGTGTTAATGGTCCAGATGTTTCCAGATCTGGAGTCCAGAGGGCATTATTAAAACCTCTTGAGGAGACTGAAGTTAACATAAGGGTCCCCCATGACCCTATCTCACAGATAGAGGCCATAGAAAGATACCGCAAGACCGGTGAACGGATGAAGCAGAGTCTCAATACGCGCAGTATATTATTTATATTGAGTGGTGCTTTTGAGGGTCTAAGCGATATAATAAAAAACCGACTCAAGAAAAAGGGCATAGGTTTTGGTGCAGTGATAGATATCCAGGATGAGAGGGGATGGCTGCGGCACGTAAAACCGCAAGATCTTGTTGAATATGGTTTTGAACCTGAGTTCGTGGGGCGAATTCCAGTCATTTCCGTTCTTGAAGAACTCTCAGAGCAGGATTTGTTTGAGATACTTCGTAATCCGGACAATTCGATTATTATGAGCAAGAAGCAGGACTTCAGGGCCTATGCAATAGACCTAAAGTTCGAGGAAGATGCCTTGAGATTACTTGCACACCAGGCCTATCAGGAACATACAGGAGCAAGGGCTCTGGTCAGCGCAGTAGAGAGGGCGTTGCTGCCTTTTGAAAAGAAGTTGCCCTCAATTGACGTGTCTTTCTTGGTAGTGACCAGCGATGTGGTTAATGACCCAGAGCGGGAGTTAAGAAAGCTTTTAGAGAATTTAGAGGACGAGGAGAGACTGAGAAGGTATAAAGCAATACTTGCTGAAGAAAAACAGAATCTGATTTCTCGTCTGGAACAAGAAGGTTTACCCTTATGGGAAGACTTCAATTTGAAGCCGACTCCAAATAGATTAGACCTTTTGGCTCAGTTATCAATGAAAGAAGATTTGGACTTTAGACAGGCCGGTGAGCGGGTGCAATCATGGATAGAGCAGATAAAGAGTTATGAGGACTCTTTTTTTAACCGGTGCGGCCTGAGGATTTATTTAGAGGAAGACGCCGTAGACAAGTTGCTCTATAGCTGCATGGATGATTCCGCTAATCTCTATGTCCAGTGTGAGAGATTGTGCAATATTCTTGAATATGGTCTCACTCTTATAAGGGAGAAAACTGCTCAGAATATTTTTAATATTTCAGCTGAAGCAGTGAACAACCCCGAACTCTATATAAATGGATCATCTCCAATTTCGTTGAAAGAAATAAGGGAAAAATGCTATGAATTCAAATAAAATGGACATCTGGTATCTCCGAGGATATAAGTTTGTCG